>JBGQJX010000193.1:0-7801 GCA_041499255.1 Ktedonobacteraceae bacterium
ACATCTCACTCCCGCAGCGTTCCCAGATGCCGTCTCTCCGGCCAGAAACCGGCGACCAGCGCCACAATCCCATTTACTATCCAGTACAGATAGCAAATTGATTACCCCTAATAACCGTACACGTATTGCTTCTCATGTAAGAATGTTGTATCAGTACCTCCCAATTCATAGAATGATGGAGAAATCACCATGTATCACACACACCACCACCACTCGCCGTCCTTTTTTTCACGTTCCAGGCTCTCATTGAGCCTGTGTAGCCTCCTTCTCGTGCTCGTGCTGGCCGCTTGCAGTCTGGGAAGCGGGAGTACCGGAACTGCTCCAACCACAACAAGTGGCAATACGCCCGCGACTTCTCATCCCACCTCTGTTCCTGCTCAGCCCACGTCCGCATCTGCCGCCGGTCTGGCAACCTATACAGGCGATGGCTTTACCATCAGCTATCCGCAGGGATGGACCGTGCTGAAAGGGACCAATGGTTCTGTGACCTTCATTGATGAACACGCTGGCGCGACAAAAGGTAGCCACTTAGCTATTACGCTTGGGAAACAGGGATTGGTCCATCCAACTTCCACGACACTCAATTTTTGGCAGCAAGCGTTCATGGCACAACCCAATTACCAGAAGGTCGATATCGCGCCAACGGCGATGGTTGGGGGAGATTCCTGGGATCAGATTGCCGCCACTAGCGATGAACAGATCTCAGGCCAGGCTCAGCCAGTGAACGCTGAGCTTGTAGTGATGGCTGACAATCATCCAGCGACATCACCCACAGCCAGGAGTTGGCAAATTCAGTATTCAACGTACACCAACGACTTTGCTCAAATGAACGCTAACCTCTTCCAGCCGATGTTGCAGTCATTCACGTTCGCGTGAGTCAGTTGAACTCCCACTTCGTGTACATGTTTTGTTTCGATGGAATGAAAACATTTACATTTCTAGGTCAGGGATGAGAAAGCCCAAGTGCGCTGGTTTACATTGTGGATGTGTCGTCGGAGTACCAATCCTGCATGGCTAAAATGATTGGGCCGCTCTCGTCTTTGCCGTTGGTTAGTTTTGTCCACATTGTGCGCTGTCCCCTGCTGGCGGAGATGATGGTCTGCGGCAGATCAACTTTCCCTGGCTCTCGCTCCAAGACACGCGCTACTAGAGCGCTGATAATGGGGGTGGCAAAGGATGTGCCTGAATAATATGCCCAGGCGCTGGAATTGGGCGCGCTATAGGTTGGATACTCTGTTGACATTCCTGGTGTGGCATTACCCATTGGGGATGTGGTGTTACCCATAGGGGTGCCACTCATGGGAGTGTTACCCATAGGGGTACTACCCATTGGGGAGGGGTGACGATCATTCACTGACAGCGCGGGATATAATTGTGCAGTGTAGATGCCACATATTGCATCAATAGGCACGGTTGTATCGATGTGAGTTATGGCATGAGACATGGCCGAAGGTATCCAGGGATCAGGCTTCGGGAGTTCTCCGCCGTACGTCGCAATGCCCCTGGGTCCGGGGTAATTGCTATATAAGGTGGCTTTTCTCAACTGGTTGACCGCGCCAACCGGGATCATCGTTGGGATTGAGTAGTTTTTATCATACGCGAAGTAAGCCGGATAACGCGCATCAAAGCGTACTTCTGCCGGGTTCATCTTTGTATCGCGGGGGTCGGTGTCATTGCCAACAGAGGCGGTGAAGATGGCTTGCTGGCCAGCGAGTAACTGCATGGGGTGATGAAGCATGTCCAGCGACTGGCTCATAATGGTGTCTTTCACCTCGGCAGGAATGTCAGTTTCAGGAGGAAACACCACCAGGCTGAGATTGATCACCACGGGCTTGTTAACCAGGTCTCCGCGCTGTCCGGTGTCGGGATTGTACGGTAACATGCGATGATATATGTAGGTCAAGGCATGCGCAAGAGAATTGACATCGCCTACCGCATAATCATTGAGCACACGGATACACTCGATATTGGCGGCGGGGGCAAGATCACGTATGATACCGGCTATAGCGAGGCCATGGTCTGCCATGGGGAAGCCAACGAGTCTTCCGTATATATCCTTGCCTGTCATCGCCGAGTCTATTACATCAGGTACGGGAAACGAGTGATTGTGATTAATGGCAGGAGGCACGGAGTTGTAAGGCTGCTCTTTCTTCATGCCAGTCGCCATATTCTTCAACAGGGTGTTGTTATTGCCGGGAACCCCTAAAGCATGTTCGATCATGTCAGTTGAAGGGAGGGTATCTAGAACAAAAACTGTCACGCCCTTACCCGTCGCGCTTTGCAGAGGATCTGGAAGTTGCGGTAAGGTGATTTTGTATAGACCCGAGACGCCAGATTCCTCTACCGGAATGGGGGGGCTGACGGGGCAACCGTGGATGGTGTCAGGGGTGCCAGACCAGAGCCAATGGGGAACGATGTCGTACTGGGGGGCATCTTTAGCGGCAAATGTATTTTTGGTAGAATTGAGATGGCTGACAACGGGTATGGTGCTGTCGACATTGCCAATATGGCTTGAGAGGATTTGAGCGAAGTGCAGGGCTTGCGCGTTGTCAGGGTTTTGTGGGTCCTGTATTACAATGGAGTCGAAGGGTTGGTTAAGCTGGGGAAGGCTTGCTTGCGCGAGGCTTTGATTAAGCTGCACGAAAATTTCCTGGATGGTGGTGGATATAGTATTGATGGGTTGCGTTTTTGTCCTGACGATGACCTGGTTTTTGTGCCAGTACACGACGTTGTTCATGTTCATGGCCATGATTGCATTCCTCCGGGCTGCTTTGTGGAGCAGGTACTACTATGATGTTTGTTAACTTATTCATCGGGATTGTGGAAAATCCACCGGGGCCGGTACACCGGCCCTGATGTTGAGACGTTAGGGTATTACTCTTTTGCGGAATCAATTTTGCGCGCCATAGAAAGATTTTCCGCCCTTTGATATGTCAGGGGGCTGGCATCACCAACGAGACGAAAGGCTGCCCAGTAATAGGGATGAGTATAAAGCGATTCTGCCTGGTGGACGAGTGAACGTTGAGCCTTTTGTAATGCCTGAGCTTTACTGTCTCCATGTAGAAGGTTTTCGTAGAAGAGCTGCATCAATTCGTTGGTCGCGTTGTCTTCCACTGGCCAGAGGCTCATTACCAGGGTATCTGCTCCAGCCGCCAGAAACGCCCTTCCCAACCCCAACTGCTCGTCGCCGCCGCCGCTCAGCGCCAGGCCGGTCTCGCACCCGCTGAGGGTAACCAGTTCGCAAGCATTTAGATTGAGGCTAAAAGCATCGATCACGTTAAAGCGTCCGTCGGCCAGGAGAACGGAGGAAAAATTGGGGGCATCCAATCTACTGTGGCCGTGTGTTGCCAGGTGGATGATGGGACTGCCCGGCGCTTCCTCGATCAAGCGAGCAATGGTGGCCTCATCTTCAAGATAGCAGCGTCCACCCAGTAGGGCAGCTAACATTCTGGCCTCTTCGAGCGCACGCTGTAGATGTCCGCGCCCCGAGTAACCAAAAACCAGAGGTGGTTGGGTAGCTGCTGTTGAGGTTTTGCGCTTGATCTCAATGCTGGCCGGCGACTGCAAGAGGCTGCTCGTTGGCAGGTAGTTGACCTGGTAATCCTCGATAAGAAAGCGCGAGCCGTTATAGAGGGCGTGAAACGGCAAGGTGTGCAGGGATCCATAAGGGACAATCGTCAGGTATCCAGGCTGCGGGGGCAGTTTATCCTGAACGGGAGCGATCAGCAGTTGATAGAGCTTATGCAGCATGAGGCGAACACCCTGGTGAGGTGGTTGCTGAGGATCAGGCCAGCCGCCGGGTTGAAGGTGAGCGTGAAGAAAGGGCAACAGGCGCTTCAACTGTTTCGCGCCGCCAGGATTTTCGTAGGCAGCGAGCATTTCGTTGGTAACCGCAAAAATGACAAGGTTCTCTTTATGTAGAAAGTAGGCCAACAGAAGTTGATTGGGGGATAAACTCTGACGAATTTGCGCAATATCTAGATAGTTTGCGCGGCGTTTTTCCGCTTTATGTACCTGAGGTGTGTAGGGTGAGTGGCTCGTCGTTGCTTTATACAGGTACAAGCGTTCAAACAGTTCGTTCAGCTTTGCTTCGCAGCGTTTCAGTTCTGCTTCAATAATGCCACGCTCGACTGTTGGAGACACGGAGGTATCCATATCGGCAAGCAAAACACTGTAATCGCGATAGCTTTCCTGCCACATTTCGAGTTCGTATTGTAAGCGCAGGATCGCCGCGTTTTTTTCTTGTAATGCAGCAGGAGAAACCGTCTCTTCTGGTTCGCCCTGACCATCGAACTGGGTCTTTGATGCTTTCAGATATTGTCGTAGAGCCATCGAGCGCGCTCGTTCGAGATAATTGAAAGCAAGTTCGAACTGCTGCTGCTGAAGGTAAAGCGCAATCATATCTTCATACACCGCCCAGGCAGTACGCAGGAAAGAGGGGGTCAGGTCGAAAAAAAGATCATCGAGAATACGCTCGATTTGAGCAATGGCCGCCGCGAAGTGCCTTATAGCCCTGGCAGTGTCTCCTTGCAGAGCATAGAGCTGTCCCAGGAGGTACTGACTTTTGTACACTTCCTCCTGCAAGTGGAACTGATGGGCTTGCAACGCAACTTGCTTACAGAGCGAGGTTGCTTCCTGTATAAAGAAGGCTTGTTGCTCCCCATGCTCACTTGCCTGGGTTCTCTGAGCCTGTTTTGCTTGTTCGAGGAGGGAGCCAGCCATTACCAGGCCAGCGCGTACGGAGCGTGCCAACAGGCCCCGAGCAGCAAAGTTTTCATTGAGGATGCGAGCCTCAGCATAGGCTTGAGCGGCATTGCCCATCTCGAGGTAGATTTCTGCTTGTTGCAGTTTTGTAGCCAAAGCATGATGCTCAAATCCACCCTGGTTGAAAAGCTCCCAGGCTTCGTTAAGCGCTACCACGGCTTCCTGTAGTCTACCCGAGGCAACCAGGGCTCCCGCATATTCACGCAGCGCTTCACTGGCGGGCAGGGATGCACTCGGCTGCCGGCATAACTCAACAGCTTGCTGTGCTAATGCGCAGGCCTCGAAGACCCTGTTCAGTTTTATCAGCGTGCTGGCCATTTGTAGCTTTAGCGCTGCCTGTAAAGCGGGGATATGGACATCGTGCTGCATTAAGGTATCTTGAGCCTGGTAATAACGGTGCAAGGCTGATCCATAGTAGCCTCTGATATAATCGAGTTCGGCGAGGTGGATCTCGGTATTCACGACCTGGCTGGTCTCCCCCAGAGAAATAAAACTTTCCTGGGCTTGTTGCAGCGGACTATAGGCCAGCGCGAACTTGCCGAGACGAGCTAAATTCAGTCCTTTATTGACTTGAGCCATGGCGATAGAGCGCTTCATAAAGGACTCAGTTTGATCACCCAGGGTAGGAAAGATTTCCAGCATTCTCTCGTACATAGCGAGGGCATCGGCGTAGCGCCCGATATGCGAGTAGATTACGGCGGTATTATGGTCGATGATGCAGACCCAATAGGGTTCATCCTGACGAAGAAATACCATGCGGGCACGAGCGGCATGCTGTATTGCCTCTTCGACATGGCCCAGCCAGGCACTGGCAGCAATCCAACTGATACGTGTGCGAGCCCAGTTCCCTTCATCGCCCAACTGCGAGAACTCCTCACCAGCGGCATCCAGACTTTCTATAGCAGCCTGGTAGTGGCCAACCTGGACGAGGGCGTCCCCCCTGGCTTTCAGGCCAAGCGCATGGGACGAGAGATGATGGGTATGGTCACCGAGGTAGATAAGGAGTTCCGACAGTTTGAGTGAGAGAAAAGGGTTGTAGAGCTGCTTGAGCGCCTCATCCGCAAGCAGGATGCCAATGGCGTCAAGATCGGCCAGTGCTGTGATATGCGCCGTAATGTAGGCGCGCCCTTCTTCAAGGCTTTGATCGCGCAGGTATTGTAAAAATAGCGTCGTGTCCATGTTCGACAGTTATACCTTTAAATAAGGGATTCTCCATCCTTGAAGGATGCCCCTGGAGGACAGGCGCGGGGAGAGGGGCAGCTTAGCGGGTTCTCTTATTCGTGATCGATAGTGATATCTCTGATGATTACCTCCAGTGCGGGTAAGTGAACGATCAGGACGTACTTTCCCGCCGGCACAGGTTCCAACAGGATGTTACCAACATCGTCTACCTGGTTTGAAAGGAAAGGCGTGACGGTTTCTTCGCTTGCCTGGTCATCTTCGCTGGTGCTGGCAAGTGGACCTGGCGCCTGGTAGAGGGCTACGGTCACTCCCTCGAATATATCCGCCGTCGCAGCTGGATCAATACTGGTGATGATGCCCAATAACATCGTTTCGCCGTTAGCCGCGCGCGAGAGGTGCAGCGACAGGTCGAACGTTTCGGCTCGATATTGACGCGGCCAGCCTGAAGAGGGGCCTATGTCACGTGTAACCGGTTGGGCCTGCTGAACAACAAGGGTGGCAAAAAGACGGCGTACGGCGGAGCGAAGAGAGGGCGCAGCGGCGGGAAAGGGGTCAAAGCTTGTTTGCACGCGCCGTATCTGCGCGACTTCGTCAGCACATAGTGGGCAGTCCAAAATATGGGCTGCAATACTGGTGCGCTTCTCTACCGGCACCATGCCAAGGCAATAATAGTTTAACTGGACAGCATCTGGACATAATTTCCGATACAATTTTGTACGCAGGAGATCATTCGCGCGCGTGTAGTTGGCGAGCCGCTGCTGACAGATGGGACATTGCTCCAGGTGTTCTCTTTCTTTATCAGGCAAAGTCCCCTCATCATAGGCGACGCTCAGCAGTTCCACCTCACCGGGCGCCAGGGCGTGCATGCTATCCATAATTACCACCTCATATTTCCTCGCCGCCGAGTAACCAGCGCAGTCGATCGCGGTTGCGCCGCAGCCGGTCGATAACGTTCTGGTTCAGGCGGTAGACTTCTTTCACATCAGCAAATTCTAGCGGGAATCGGCTTGCGATTTCTCGCGGTTTGAGACCGCAGTAATATAGAAGATATGTTACTCGTCTTTCGCGCTCATCAGAAAGCAAGCTTCCCAGGCTTTCCCACAGGGTTTGATTGTCATCGTTTACTTCCGCTACAGGCTCTTGAAAAAGACCTGGTTCAGGAAGAGGGACTTCTCTGGAACCAAGGTGGACACGCATAGTGTCCATAATGATGCCGTTAAGGGTGGCATGCAAGTAGCTCAAAGCGCTATGCAGCGATGCGAACTCCAGGTTCTGATCGCGCACTGCATACCAGAAACGTGAGAAGGTCTGAGCCACGTAGTTTTCTTCGGTGTCACGAAGTAGCGCTATATCGCTACTGGAGTGGCTGCGTACCCAAATACGTACAATCTCGCCGAAGCACTGCTGCACCATTGACCAGGCCCGATCATCGTGTTGTAGGATAGCGCGGCGGAAGATTTCTAAGCAGTAGCTATCATTGGCAAGCTCCCTACGACGATGTCGCATTAGTTCGTTAGAACAATGGTGTGTGAGCGTGGATAAGTGCGTCTGACGAAGGTCTTCATCCATTCTTGTACCCATTGCTCTAATCCTACCTCTCTATCAGCAAAGGCCAGGGGATAGTTCAAGTATCCAAAGCGCATGTCTTCTATGAAGAGACGTACGAGGCAACCATTTTTCTGATGCCTCTTTTGCCGTTTACTTCGTACGATGGCAACAGCCAGGTGGGAAAGTTTGCCAATTCCGGACTGATGTGAAAAAGGGAAAAATATTCTATCTTGTTGCAGGACTGCTTTTCAAGTGAAGGATAACTTATCACGTAAGAATTTGTCAAGGAAACAAGAATGGCGTGGCG
>JBGQJX010000194.1:0-7751 GCA_041499255.1 Ktedonobacteraceae bacterium
AGCGAAGGCGGCCCCATTGATGTGATTCTGTGCCCGGTGTGCGCGCTGCCTGCCTTTACCCATGGCAGCAGTCGCGATCTGCTTACCGCGGGGGCCTATAGTGTTCTGTATAACTTGCTTGGCTACCCGGCAGGCGTCGTTCCCGTGACTCGCGTGCGCAACGATGAAGAGGTTGGACGCCCATCCTCGAGAGATATGGTGGAGCAGGCCGCGCGCAAGGTAGAACTCGGCAGCGCGGGTTTGCCCGTTGGCGTGCAGGTGGTGGCGCGGCCATGGCGAGAGCACGTGGCCCTGGCGGTGATGCGCGCAATCGAAGACGCGGTATGTATGCGCGATGATTATCCTGGAGTGGCAGAGGTTAACATATCCGTATCAGATATATGAAGCAGCGTGCTTCAGAGAACAACAGTGCTGACAAGATTCCTGAAAGGAATGCTGAAATGGCCATTCGAGCGGTTGTTTTTGATATCGGTGGGGTGCTTGAAATCACGCCTCGAACTGGATGGGTTGAAAAGTGGGAGGCACGTCTCCATCTGGAACCGGGAGAACTAGATGAACGGCTCATGGATGTGTGGAAAGATGGCAGCTCCGGTAAAATTTCGGAAGAGGAAGTGGAACAGAGTGTCGGGGAGATCATGGGGATGGACCAGGGGCAAGTAGAGGCATTGATGGCTGACCTCTGGGAGGAGTATCTTGGTGAACTCAACGTTGAGCTTGCCGCCTACTTCGCCAGCCTGCGTCCACGCTATCAAACCGCCATCCTCAGCAACAGCTTTGCTGGTGCTCGGGGCAAAGAGCAGGCGCGCTACCAATTTGCTGAGATGTGCGACCTCATCATTTATTCCCATGAGGAGGGGATTGCCAAGCCTGAGAGGCGCATCTTTGAACTGACCTGTGAGCGCCTTGGCGTGCAGCCGACAGAGATGATCTTCCTCGATGACGTCGAACGCTGCGTCGCTACTGCCCACGAGTTTGGCATCCATGCCATCCTCTTTCAGGAAACTGCTCATGCCATTGCGGAAATTCAGGCGTGCCTACAAGCCCATGCCTTATAACAAGGTGTGCCAAAGACAAGAACCGGTCGGTTTCAATGCAGCGATCCGTTGTTCCCGCGTTCTTCAATGGTCGACAGGCCGAGAAAAGCTGCCAGTGGCCTTGGCAGACCGAAGTTTGGTGACACACACCTGTCCCAATGGACAGTATCCACGGCTCTCACAACAATTTCGGTCAAAAACCCTTGACAGGGCACCCTTTGTAAGCTATATTTACTTAGTCGGCTAATAGATAGTCGGCTAAGTAAAAGGTGAGGATAGTGAGACAGATCCAGGACTATCTCGGGTTCAAGTTGTTCCAGATCGGCAGAATGCATCGACAACGCGCTGAGGAAGCCCTCAACAAACTCGGCCTGCATGCTGGCCAAGAAATGACCTTGTTCCAGCTCTGGATCGAGGAAGGTCTTCCACAAACGCAACTTGCCGCTTCTATGAGGGTTGAGCCCCCAACGGTGACCAAAATGCTCCAGCGTATGGAACAGGCCGGACTCATCGAGCGTCGGGCCGATCCTGAGGATGCGCGGGTCACCCGCGTCTACCTGACCGAACGCGGTCGCTCTCTTGAACAGCCTGTTCTCAAGGTGTGGAAGGAACTCGAAACGCAGACCGTGGCTGGTCTCTCGGCCACCGAGCAGGCGCTCTTATCCCGCCTGCTTCAGCAAGTCTCGGCCAACCTGTCCTGACCCGTTGTTCTTTCATCTGGCCCCGTTCGTCTTGCTGCGACGTGGCTCTTCTTTTGTCCACATAGTTAGCCGTCTAATAATAAGCCGGCTAAGAGTTTTCTAGACACAGAAAGAGAAAAAACTATGGCATCCATCAACACTCATTCACCATCAAAGCCTCGGGTGGCATTCGGCAAGCTGTTGTGGGTCGGGCTACTGTCCATCGGGGTCGCTGTCCTTGCCGATCTGCTTGTGCGGACCGTCGCCATCGCGTTCTTCGGCGTTCCCGAGGGTTTTGTGTACTTGCAGGCACCCTTTCTCATTGGCAGCATCGCCTTCTTCGGCGTGCTGGCCACCCTGGTCTTTGCCCTGGTTGCTCGCTTTGCACGTCGTCCCGTGCGCCTCTATTGTATTCTGGCAAGCATCGCCCTGCTGGCGTCGTTGCTGCTTCCCATCATGGCGCTCAGCGGCCAATTCCCTGCTCCGGGAATGAACCTGCACATCTTCTGGACCATGGTTGTGATGCACTGCGTGGCCGCTCTCATCATGGTGAGTCTGCTAACCCGACTTGCTCTGACAAGCAAGAGGGAGCATTAAATGTTTTTCAAGATGTCTGCGCTTCCAGAAATGGGAACGCAGAAGAAAGGGGTAATGACATGTTTTCACCGCAAGAGCAGGCCTATCTGCAGACACAAATGCTGGCCAGGCTGGGCACTGTGGCACCCGATGGGCAACCCGATGTCGATGTGGTTGGCTTCCAGTTCGATGGCACACACTTTTATATCGGGGGATATCAGCTTACAACCACGCGTAAATACAAAAATATCGTTGCTGGCAATCCGCTGGTCTCCCTCATCATCGATGACCTCAAATCGCGTGATCCCTGGACGCCTCGCGCGATCAAAATGCACGGCAAGGCTTCGGTTATCGAGCGCGAGGGGCACCTGGGCCATAGCCTCTATATCGCTATCACCCCCAGCGTCTCCTGGAGTTGGGGCGTCGATGAACCAGAGCCCGGGAAGTTCAGCCCTCACAAAATCATCTGGTCATGAGTGCCCATTTCGCGCGCAACATCGTGGCCGGAACAGAGCCGATCCTGGCTTATTCCGGCTTGCTCTTTTGCGGCACCGCACAAAAACGGTCAGCGGGCCGTTTCAAAACTGGCCGTTATGTGAGATGGCCAAACAGCAGGAGGCCTCGGGTTCTTGCGTCTGATTTCCTGCGTCTAATAACCTGATGCTTTGTGTCAAAACCCGTCTCAAAAACAGCGTCTCAAAAAGAAGGTTTAGATTTCCAGCGAACTCCAGTATCCTCAATCGCCAGTCGGGATGACACCGGCTCCTTCAATCATAAGAATCACCGTGCGCTCTGGAGCCAGTGTCCGGTGCATCACCCCTTTCGGGATAGTCAACCCCTGCCGCGGGGCCAGCTCAACCGTCCGGCCTTCCAGTTCAATGATGAAACGTCCTTCCACCACATAAAAGAACTCGTCTTCCTTATCGTGCTGGTGCCAGTGGAACTCTCCCTGCATAACACCAAGACGCACAACGCAATCATTCACCTGGCTGAGTGTCTGGTTATACCAGGGAACTTTGCAGGCGTCGACGAGCGCTTGAATGTCAATGCGTTCCAGGGGAGCGTACCGCGTGTTTACGTTGATTTCGTATGATGCGTCTGTATCCATAAAAATCTCCTCTTCTCTTGCATATATTGATGGTGCTACCGGGACCCGGTAGCACCATCCGTTGGGGAAGCGACTTCCAGCGGGGCTTCACGACCTGCGACGATGCGTCCCAGGCGCGGTTTGGCCACCGCGACGTAGTCACTCGTCTTCAAAACCATTGAACGATCCAAACGCGCCGCGTTGAAATAGATCTCCTCGTTATCGAGCAGTGAAGGATCGACGATTAATTCCAACTCCGGGTTGAAGGAGAATGGCAGGATCGTGCCTGTCACACTCCCAGCAAGCCGTTCGGCAATGTCCGCCGAGGCAAAAGTGACGTAGGTGCCCCGCATCAACGCCTTGACTGCTTGCAAATCCACCCTTGCATCGCCTGGAATGACCGCGAGAATATACCTGGTGACCTTCTTGCCGATCTTGACCATCAGGACAATGCACTTCGCCGCCTGCGCAAGCGCGTTCCCGCGCAGCGGGCTTACGATTTCCGTTCGTCCCTCGGGCGCGTGGTCGATCAACCGGTATGATGACCCATGCTGGTCAAGAAACGCGATGAGTTGCGTGTAAGTGTCTCCAGCATCCATCGATCACCTCTCTCCTCGCCGGGTCTTCCTGCCATGCTGGAAGAGGCTGGACTTGTGTGCTCTTTGTATAATCTTCATATAAGATTTCCTTTCTTGACTTCTCCTGGCAAAGAAAAGTCTTTCTGCTAGCATCCTGCCAGAAATCGAGTATATCTGCCAGCGGCAGAAATGACAAGGAGCATCAAAAAACTGCCATGCATACAGTTGTAACACTTTGTATCTTCATATGTCCGGGTCTATTGATTAATTGACAGTGATATTTCGGCTAGTATACATAACTAATTGCTTATGTATCCACTAACAAGCTTGAAAGCTATTTCCTAGACCTTTTGTATGCTTACGTGTTACGCTTTAAAAGGAAAAGAAAGTAGACGATGGGGTCTCTATTGGATTCCAATGGTCTTATGTCACAAAGGGAAGGAAAACCTGGATGAGCGGACAATATACTCCAACTGAATACAGCTATATGCATAATGAGAGCAATGGGAATGGAAACGGTAAGTATCATAGTAATGGGAATGGTAGACATTCAGAGAATAGTAAGGCTCGCTATGCTGCAGAGTTGGAGGCTAGCTGGAAGGGCAATCTCCGCTGGAAGGACACAACTCGCCCGTACAGCGCTGAAGATGTCGTTCGCTTGAGCGGTTCCGTCCAAATTGAATATACCCTGGCCCGCTTGGGAGCCGAGCGGTTATGGAATCTTTTACATAGCGAACAATATGTTGCCGCTCTTGGCGCTCTGACCGGAAACCAGGCTGTCCAGCAAGTAAAAGCCGGCTTAAAAGCCATTTATCTCAGTGGTTGGCAGGTGGCGGCAGATGCTAATATCAGCGGGCAGATGTATCCTGACCAGAGCCTCTACCCCGCTAACAGCGTGCCTCACGTGGTGCGCCGCATCAACCAGGCGCTGCAACGCGCCGACCAGATTCAGACCGCGGAAGGTCACGGTAAAACCTACTGGTTTGCCCCAATTGTGGCCGACGCTGAGGCTGGCTTTGGCGGGCCGCTGAACGTCTTCGAGCTTATGAAGTCGATGATCGAAGCCGGCGCCGCCGGTGTCCATTTTGAAGATCAACTATCTTCCGAGAAGAAATGCGGGCATATGGGCGGGAAAGTGCTCATCCCGACGCAGTCGGCCATCAAACATCTTGTCTCGGCACGTTTGGCGGCTGATGTCATGGGCGTACCAACGCTGGTCATTGCGCGCACTGATGCTAACGGCGCTCACCTCATCACCAGTGACATTGACCCGGCTGACCATAAATTCCTGACAGCAGAGCGAACACCGGAAGGCTTCTATAGAATGCATGGCGGGCTGAACGCGGCCATCGCCAGAGGGCTTTCTTACGCGCCATACTGCGACCTCATCTGGTGTGAAACTTCTGAGCCAAATCTGCACGAGGCACAACGCTTTGCCAACGCCATCCATGATCGCTTCCCCGGGAAGTTGCTGGCGTATAACTGCTCGCCCTCGTTCAACTGGAAGAAAAAACTAGACGCGGAGACCATCGCGAATTTCCAGAAAGAACTGGCAAAGATGGGCTATAAATTCCAATTCGTTACCCTTGCAGGTTTCCACGCTTTGAACTATAGTATGTTTGAGTTGGCACGAGGGTACCGCGATCATGGTATGGCGGCGTATTCGAAATTGCAAGAGGCCGAGTTCGAGATGGAGAAAGAAGGGTACACTGCTACCAAGCACCAGCGTGAAGTTGGTACAGGCTACTTCGACGAAGTGGCCCAGGCAGTCTCCGGCGGTAAGTCCTCGACAGTCGCGCTCGTGGGTTCGACAGAAGTAGAACAATTTCATTAAAATACTATACAAGTCAACTGCAATGTTGCGGAGGCTGAAGAGCCTCCGCAACATTGCAGTTGACACCTGTGTGCCTGACCTGCTGAAAGGAATAGGTTGCTCATGACGAATATATTGCCGACGACCAAACAACCCCGGTTTCCTGAGGGGATAGAGATTAAAGGCCCCATTACACCTGAATTTGCGGAGATATTAACCCCGGAAGCTATGGCTTTTGTTGCTACATTGGTACGGGCATTTTCAGGCAGGCGCGCAGAACTCTTGCAAAAGAGGGTACAGCGCCAGGCAGAAATTGACGCGGGCAAAATGCCTGATTTTCTTCCTGAAACTGAACAGATTCGTAAGGGGTCGTGGCTGGTTGACCCCGTTCCTTCTGATTTACAGGACCGGCGCGTGGAGATTACTGGCCCTGCTGAGCGAAAAATGATCATTAACGCGCTGAACTCGGGCGCAAAAGTCTTTATGGCGGACTTTGAGGATTCGCTTTCGCCTACGTGGGAAGGCACCATTCAGGGGCAGATCAACCTACGCGATGCCGTCAACCAGACGATCACTTATACCGCTCCTGAGGGCAAGCAGTACGCGTTGCAGGAGAAAACCGCGACGCTGCTCGTGCGCCCGCGTGGCTGGCATCTGCCAGAGAAGCATGTGTTCATCGACGGTAAGCAGGTCTCCGGAGGGCTGTTCGATTTCGGGCTGTACTTCTTCCACAACGTCAAAGCGCTGTTGAGGAGAGGGACTGGTCCATACTTCTACCTGCCCAAGCTTGAGAATCACCTGGAGGCGCGACTCTGGAACGATGTCTTTTTGCTGGCTCAAAAGGAACTGGGTATCCCCAGGGGAACCATCAAAGCAACCGTGCTTATCGAGACGATCCTGGCGACGTTTGAGATGGACGAGATACTGTATGAATTGCGGGAGCACTCAGCAGGTTTGAACTGTGGGCGCTGGGACTATATCTTTAGCGCGATCAAAAAGTTCCGCAACGTTCCAGGCTTTATTCTGCCTGACCGCGCGCAGGTGACCATGACGACCCACTTTATGCGCTCGTATTCCTTGCTCGCCATCAAGACCTGTCACCATCGCAATGCCCACGCCATTGGAGGAATGGCCGCGCAGATTCCTATTAAGAATGATCCGGTGGCCAACGAGGATGCGATGGCGCGCGTGCAAGCGGATAAAAAGCGCGAGGCGACGGATGGGCACGATGGTACCTGGGTGGCTCATCCTGGCCTGGTAGCTATCGCTATGGAAGAGTTCGACAAGGCCATGCCTGGTCCAAACCAGATTTATAAGAAGCGTGAAGATGTACAGGTGACGGCGGCTGACTTGCTGGCTGTGCCCGAGGGTACGATTACTGAAACGGGACTGCGCACGAATATCAGCGTTAGCTTGCAATATATGGAGTCCTGGTTCAGAGGTTCTGGTTGCGTGCCTATCAACAACCTGATGGAGGATGCCGCCACCGTCGAGATTTCCCGGTCACAAATCTGGCAATGGATTCGCCACCCCAAGGGCATACTCGTAGATGGCAGAAAAGTGACGGTCGAGTTGTTCCGCCAGATGATGGCCGAGGAACTTGACAAGATCAAAGAGATGGTGGGCGAGCAGGAATACGCGACACGCAAGTTTGCAGAAGCCGCGCAACTGCTGGATAAGATTATCACAAACGAAGAGTTTGTGGAGTTTTTGACGCTGCCCGCGTACGGGTACCTGGAATAATAGAGTAGGGGCGCAATTCATTGCGCCCAATAAGCATCAACCTAAGACACAGGTCCAGAATTCCATGGGCCTCGAGATGCTTCGCTACGCTCAGCATGACAGGGTACCCATGTCACCCTGAGCGGCAGCGAAGGGTCTCGCCCGCTGGCCCACGAGATGCTTCGCTACGCTCAGCATGACAGCATGGTCTCGCCCGCTGCTCCCCCGGTTGTCACCCTGAGCGGCAGCGAAGGGTCTCTC
>JBGQJX010000195.1:0-7738 GCA_041499255.1 Ktedonobacteraceae bacterium
CTGGCCAACCTCAAATTGCCACCAGATCAAACAGTTGTGGTTTCAGGAATAGGCTGTTCCAGTCGTTTTCCGCATTTCATCAATACCTTTGGCTTTCACAGCGTTCATGGACGTGCCTTACCCGTCGCACAGGGATTAAAGATGGCTCGTCCCGACTTAACAGTTGTTGCTGTGGGTGGAGACGGCGACTTCTTTAGCATCGGTGCTGGTCACCTCGTTCATGCCGCCCTGCGCAATATTGATATCACGGTTGTTGTGATGGACAATGAAACTTACGGTTTAACAAAAGGCCAGACTTCCCCGACATCACCTCACGGTCATGTCACCAAGTCGACGCCCTACGGACTCATGGCTTCGTCATTTAACCCGATAGCAACCGCGCTCACCTTACATGTCAGTTACATTGCTCGAGGCTATTCAGCAAAACCCAAAGAGCTGGCTGCTTTGATTGAGCAGGGTATTAATCACCGTGGGTTTTCGTTCATTCATGCCCTCAGCCCATGCCCAACATTCTATAACACCTTCGATGCCTGGGATGCATCAGTCACTCCTATACCCCCAGATCACGATCCCAGAGACCCCCTGAAAGCTTTGGCATTAGCCATAAATACTGAAAAGCAATATATGGGCATCTTCTACCAGGAGGATCGTCCAACAATGGACCAGGCAGCGCAGGATTTATCCCAACGGTCCCAGGAGTTCGACCTCGACAAGTATATGGCGCGCTACGTATAACTCAACTAGTTGGACAAATAAAAAGCTCGTACTAACAAGAAATGTGACGATATCCTTGTTAGTACGAGCTTTTTATTTGTACCTTGTCTTCGTTGGCGGTACGTTAGAGAGAGCGAAAATTTGTCTCGGTCGGAGCCGTCATTCGCACAGAGTTCGTAACTACGGCAAGAGAGAATTTTTCACCGCAGGGGCGACAAAAAAGCCCACTTTCATTGTGATAGCTTCCACCAATTGCAGTCAGTTGTTGCTCGGCTGGATCTCCACACCACTCACAACGGCTACCACGCGGCGCAGAGTCAACAGAGATTGGTCGCAGAAATTCGTTCAAAGACATGAGGCATCCTCCTGGTTCGTGCTGGAAAAGTTTCACTTTTCACCACAAACTAGACTAAAGACAGCACAGAAGGGGAAACCCGTATCTGGTGGTCAGCAGCATCGAAGAACCCACGGCGATACGGCACTACAAGAACACGCGTCATCGCCCGGGAGCTGCTTTGCTCTACTTATCGGCAAATCAAGGAGAAAAGTTTCATACATCTGACACTTTGCCTATGTACAATGAATATACCATATTTTCACGAAAATCGCTAGGGTCCCGATTGGTCAGGAGGGGCAGCAGGTGGCGTATCTTCCTCCAGGGCAGGAAACCTTGATGATAGACGACTACCAACAACCCATCCGATCGCTCCGAGACCAATTGTTAGGCCTAACCAGGAGAGCAGCACTGTATTCAGCGCCACATTAAAAACCGCCGCGAGAACTTCAGCCAGTACTATACCAAGCGTCATACCTGCTGTTATACCGATGAGACAACCAGGGTGTGCCAGGTTACGCCCACGTAGCTTCTTCATCATAGAATCATTTTTATCCTGTCAGTTACGTTTGATCGTAATAAATAATAACGCCACTGAGACGGTGAGTCAAGACGAAATGGCTCAAAGCTATTTTCATTGACTTCGCTCTTTCCCCGCTATATAATTTCAGAAGATAAATATCATCCTCTCACCAATGGAGAAACCCTTGAAAAAGTAGTGATCACAACATACAGACAGAAAAAATATGTTCTTTTCTCTTTCGCGTGCTGCTGTATGTCGTGCTCATGAAATTGTGGCCATCCCTCCTTCTATCCATTGCAGGGCATCCTCCTTAGCCTCAATTAGCAGCACAACATACAGCCAGCCCGCTAACAGACGAATAAGCGAGGTTCCTTTATGACGTTTTTAGCGGTGCGCGCTTTATCAAAATCATTTGGCGCAATGAATGTACTTAACGAAATATCATGTATCGTGAACGCTGGCGATCGCATAGGTATTGTCGGCTCTAATGGAGTTGGCAAGTCCACCTTGTTGAAAATACTGGTGGGACACGAAGAGGCCGAATCCGGTACCTTTTCTTATGCTCCCTCTCTAGAGGTGGGCTATCTATCCCAAACAACCCCTGAATTTTATGGTCGTACCATTCAGGACTTGATCTTAGAGTCGGTTGGCAGCCTGCGACAGCTTGAGGAACGTATGAGGCAGATTGAGGTCAGCCTGACAACGGCAGGCGAGGAGCAGATGGCCGCCCTGCTAGAGGAATATGGACATGTTTCCACGAAGTTTCAGGATCGCGGAGGCTATGAGCTTGATTATAAAATTGCTATGGTGCTAGAAGGCTTAGGTATCTCATACCTGCCTCGCGGCCAGGAGGTGCAGACCCTCTCTGGAGGAGAAAAAGCGCGCCTCGGCCTGGCTACACTCCTGCTCCAATCGCCAGACCTGTTGCTTCTGGATGAGCCGACCAACCACCTCGATTTCACAAGCATGGAATGGCTAGAAACATACCTCTCACGCTACAGGGGCGCTATGATGATGGTCTCGCATGACAGGCAATTCCTCAACCGGGCGGTAAACCAGATTTTTGAGATCGACGAATATGACCACCGCCTGAAAAAATACGATGGAAACTATGACGCCTATACACAGGCAAAAGTTGCCGAAAGAAAAAGATGGGAGGAGGATTACGAGAGGCAACAGGAAGAAGTGAAGGGGCTCCGCAAGCGCATTCGAGAGACTGCGCGCCAGGTTGGCCATACGTACCGTGCTCCTAGAGATAACGATAAAAATGCTCGCTTTTTCTTTGCACAGCGCGTCGATAGTACCGTTTCGCGCAACATCCGCGCAGCCGAGGAACAGCTCAAACGCATCGAAGCCGATCCGATTCCGAAACCGCCAGCATTGATACAGGTAAGTTCTTACTTTCTCACAGAGTCCCTTGAATCTCGTGTTGTGATCAGCGCCACCGGCCTGACGAAATGTTGGGGCCAGCGCTGCATCCTCTCGGGAATCGATTTGACAGTCGCACCCCGCGCTCGTATCGTCCTCGTTGGGCCTAACGGAGCAGGGAAGACCACGCTGCTCAGGGTATTGATGGGATTAGAAACGTCAGATAGCGGAGATATACAGGTTGCTGCAGGCGCCCGCATTGGTTATCTACCGCAAGAGCCGGTTGACCTTGACCTGGCTAAGACGGTGCTTGAAACATACAGGTATGGGCAAGTAGGCTACGAGGCTGACTTTGTGGCTAAACTGATAGGATATGGACTGTTCCGCCTAGAAGATATGACGAAAAAGGTGGGGCAGTTGAGCGTCGGACAGAGGCGCAAACTGGAAATTGCTCGTCTGATGGCGCAAAGTCCGAATGTATTGTTGCTGGATGAGCCAACCAACTATATTAGTTTAGATGTGCTTGAAGCGTTTGAAGCTGCCATCCTGGCTTTCCCCGGACCCGTTATTGCCATTTCTCACGACAGGTGGTTTATGCAGCGTTTTGGAGGCAAAAAATGGGAAATCGCTGACAGAAAGCTCGTGATCGAGCACTAAAACCCATGCAGCGCAGCTTCCGCGAAAACCCGGCGACATCATCTGACTTTGACACGCAATAGTCGAGGGACGCAGGCTGCAATTGCAACTGTGGCCAGGATGCAGGCTATGCCTCCGCTGACGACCGAAAATTGCGGGCTAACGATACCTGCGACTACTCCTGACTCGAACTGTCCTAACATAGGTCCGCCTATCACAAACATTGCATTGACAGCACTGATGCGCCCGCGAAATTCGTCAGGTGTAGTCAGTTGAACCACCAGGCCGCGCAGAATCATGCTGATCATATCAGCCGCCCCGGCGCCAGCCAGGAAGAGCACCGCCAGCCAGAGAGGCCCATTTGATAAGCCAAAGGCTACGATGCAGATACCCCAACCAATAATCGCCAGCACAACGCCCAGCCCCTGACGCGAAATACGGCCTATACGACCGGTAAAAGGAGTGAGTGATACCGCGCCAATGGAGGTCGCCGCCAGCAGCAAGCCCAAACCTTGTGGGCCAATATGCAGAATATCGCTGGCATACACCGGGAGTATGGCACGGGGAGAACCAAAGAAGGTGGCAAAAAAGTCGAGGGAGAGCACAGCCAGAATGATGGGATTCGCGCGCAGAAACCGCATTCCATCCATCAGCGCGCCTACCCCCGCCTGGGCTCGTTTTTCTACAGGTACACGGGGAATGGTCATCAAAAGCAACGAGACAATGACGACAAAGTACGAAATGACATCGATCCAGTAAGTATTCGCAACGCCCCACCAGGCGATGATAAAACCTCCCAGCGTTGGGCCGATGATAAAGGTCAGTTGCATCATGGCCATACTCAGGGACATAGCATCTGGCATCTGCTCGCGTGGCACAAGCGTGGGTATCACAGACTGGCGCGTTGGGAATTCAAAAGCAGATACGCTGGCGGCGACCAGAACTACGGCATAGATGATATACATATTGATTACATGAAAAATAGTACAGAGCGCCAGCACCGCTGATGTTGCCGCCAGGGTGATCTCAATCAATAGAAGCATTTTGCGCCGATCAAATACATCGGCAAAAACACCTCCGACGAGTGAGAAAAGTAAACGCGGTATGGCCTGGACAAGACCTATCAAACCCAGCGCAATGGCCGAATGGGTGAGAAGGTAGACCTGCCAGGCAACTGCTACAACCTGCATTTGAGTGCCCGCGGAGGAGATGAGTTGTCCCCAGAACATCAAAGCATAATCGCGGTTTCGCAGTACAGCCCATGAACCCACCGGTTTCTTTGCTGGAACTGGAACATGAGCCTGTGAGGAAATAGTGTCGGACTCGGACTGGCCTTGCTGGTTGGGATTCATTTCATTCTGAGGTTCGGTCTTCATTCATTAGCCTGATCTATGATAAAGGACGGCAATACTTCATAAAGTATACCACCTGTTGGAGTTTTTTTACCCCATCAGCCACCTAAGGCGTTGGAATGAAATGTTCAGACACAAAATCGGTGAGGGAGACCCTTAATAAAATGCACAGGTTTTTTCAATTGCCCGTGGTAGAGGGCAGCACAATGATTTCCTGGCCGGGTTTCAGGGAGGTTTGCAGGCCACTAGGACCAGTGATCATTTCGTTGTTCACAAAGATTTTTACGTGCTCGCGTACATGACCGTCCTGTGTGCAGAGGTGCTCCCAGACCAATGGATGGAAGCGCTCCAACGCCGCCAGAAGTTGCTCAACGGTGTCTGCATTCACCTGGATCTGGCTTTTGCCGCCACTATAGGCACTTAAGGTTGAAGGCAAACGCAGTGTCACTGTTGCTCTCTCTTCGTCACTCATGCTGCAAGTTACCTCTGTATAGTTTTACGTAGTAAAATGCTCCCCACCTATCTACCATTTGGCATTTATATAAGGGGGGAACATGACTGGCGTATGTTCTAAGTTAATACCAAATAGGTACTATACTCGCAATAGTATACTCGCATGAAACAACGTTCGCAAGAGTACATTTTTTGATTTTAACCTGTCGTTATGATAGTTGCTTCACAGCATCCATGGCCTCGACCACCGAATCCACTGTTCTTGCTCCCGCTTGCAGCAGTGAATCCCACAAAGCTTGACCTTCTCCGGTATAGTCACGCACTGTAATATCAGGCGTACTTGCAAGCAAGAGCACGGGTAAACCATGTCTTGCCGCTGTTACAGCCTCGCCTAACAAGGCAAGGTTTCCTGATCCAATAGGCATGGAGCAGATGATCAGGAGCTTAACCGCCGCCAGGCTTGCCCCTACTTGCGCAAGGCCTACTGGAGAAATAGGGGCATAGGGTTGTTCTGTGATAACTTCGTCGGCAAGACGCAAGGCCAGCGTATGGTCACTATCACCAATATTGAGCGCACCCGCGATGAACGGGACATGTGCATCAGCCAGAGCCCGCATCATCAGTTCTCCGCTGCCCCCTCCCGCGATGACATGTACGATAGGCTTCTGGCCAGGTCCATTCAGTTGTCCCTCGCTAGCTTCACTTGAAAGCTCGCCCCCTGGAGGTAAGACACTGATATGTTCTGCGCCGCGTAGGATTCCTACCTGAACACTGACGCCATAGACGCGCCTGAGTACTCCTGGCTCTAATACCTCAGCCGGCGCGGCGTCGGCAACTATACCGCGTTGAAATAGGATCAGCCGGGGGAAATAGCGCGCTGCAAGGTTGAGATCATGCATTGCTGCGATCACAGTTACTCCCCGCTCCCTGTTCAGACGTTGCACCAGTTCCAGTGTCTCAATCTGAAATTTTATGTCAAGATGCGAGGTTGGTTCATCCAGGAGCAATAATCTGGGTTCCTGGGCAAGGGCCATCGCAATCATCACCCGTTGCCGCTCCCCTCCACTTAGATGGTTGAACACGCGATCAGCCAGAGTCTCGATAGCCGCAGCCTGCAGCGCATCTTTGACAATATGCTTATCATATTCTCCCAATGAACCCAAAAAGTCGACAAATGGCGTGCGTCCCAGGCTCACCATTTGCTCTACCGTGAACGCAAAGGGCATATGTAGTTCCTGGGGTACAACAGCAATACAGCGCGCGACAGTCCGCCTGCCCCAATGCTGCAAATCATGACCCTCCAGCAAAATCTTCCCTTGCTGAGGACGGTAAACTCCACTGAGTAAACGTAACAGCGTTGTTTTGCCCGATCCATTTGGTCCGAGCAATCCAGCCATCTCCCCAGCCCGCAGTTGTACATGTACGTTATACAGGAGTGGCTCTCGTCCATAACCAAAGGTGACACCTTCTACTACCAGAAAGGGCAGCTTTGTGTGAATTTCCATCGTCACCACCGGTAGTCTCGCTTACCGCTTCGTAGCAGAAATAAGAAAAATGGCGCGCCGATGAGTGCGGTGAAGATTCCCACCGGCAGCACAGAGGGTGCAATGACAACTCTGGCTAGCACATCAGCCAGCGTGAGAAAGATGGCGCCAGCCAGGGCAGCAGCCGGAAGCAGTAGGCGATGGCGAGGTCCTAATAAGAGCCGCATCATATGAGGAGTGACCAATCCCACGAAACCAATCAAACCGCTGATGGAAACGGCGGCAGCCGTCAGTAGCGACCCCACAACAATGATGATGAATTTACGGCGTTCGACATTCAGTCCCAGGTGCGCCGCGCCCTCTTCACCCAGGGCAAAGGCATCGAGCGAACGTGAAAGTACCAATGAGAAAGCTAATCCTACCAGAATAATCGTTCCTACGATAAATATGGGAGGCCAGCTCGTGGCAGAGACACCCCCGGAGAGCCAGTTGAAGAGCGCCTGGAGACCAAATTGCGCATGTGGACTGAGCGTCAAAATAAGTGTCTGCAAGGCCACCAGCACCGCGTTAATCACAACGCCTGCTAGAAGAAGCGTTACGACAGGCGTGTGCCCATCGCTGCGAGCGATACTGTATACGAATAACACCGTCAACATAGCTCCAACAAATGCTAATACTGGAGTCAGCGAGAAAAACGAACCATAGACAGTATCAAAAGGCAGGACAAAGGCAATGGCCGCGCCCAGGGCAGCGCCCGAAGAAGTTCCCATAAGATAGGGGTCCGCCAGGGGATTGCGCAGCATTCCCTGAAACAGCACACCGGCAGTGGCCAGCGCCGCACCTACGAGCGCCGTGCCAATCACAACGGGCATCC
>JBGQJX010000196.1:0-7711 GCA_041499255.1 Ktedonobacteraceae bacterium
GCTGCCAAGGGAAGGACGTTCTCTCTTTATCGGTCGAGCCGTGTGGAAAAACGAGTCTTTCCCTGGCAGTTCGTATCGAGCAGGGACCAACCCTGCTAGCCCTTCGTCGAAAGGGCCTGAAAAAATATTAACATATAAGGAGACTTCATCATGAGCATGCATGACGACCAGGCGCAACCTGCGAAAGCTAAGGTGCAGGTAGGTGACTCCGCCCCGGACTTTACGCTTTCCAGCCAAACAGGCGCACTCGTAAGCCTTGGAGAGTTTCTCGGTAAGACGGCAGTTGTACTGTACTTCTACCCCAAAGATAACACATCTGTCTGCACCGCCGAAGCGTGTGCCTTTCGAGATAGCTATGAACTCTTCAAGGGTGCCGGAGCGGAAGTGATCGGCATCAGCTCAGACTCGGTGGAGTCGCACCAGCAATTCGCTGCAGCACACCAACTCCCCTTCATCTTGCTGAGCGATGCGGATGGCATGGTCAGAAAGCGCTATGGCGTCCCTACCGCTTTCGGGCTACCCGGACGCGTGACGTACGTCATCGACAGGCAAGGAGTTGTCCGGCATATCTTCTTCTCACAATTCACCTCTGAGAAACATGTTACTCAGGCGCTCTCAACGCTGCAATCGATACGCGAGGAACACATATAGCTGGCATTAGCTGGAAAGAATGGTAGAGCACCCATGAGCGAACAGAGCGGTTTCATCAAGCCCAGCTTTCCACGTCGAGTGTTGCTCATCCTTCCTTTTGTGGTGTTCGCACTCATCTCACTCACCGCCGGTTTTGTGGCGAGTAGAACAAACGGGTTGGCGTATAAAACCCCTTTCTTCCATCTCTTCTTTAGCGATGTCCTACAATGGGCTCTTCCGAGGATTTAAGGCGCGAGTCCACTGGGGAGCAGAAAACGTCGAGGCGCAACTCAGGGCATTCAACGACCGTGCCCTCGCACAGTGCGGCAAAGGTATGCCATAGAACACCAGTTGGCCTGAATTGCTGCTAGCAGTCCTACATGTTCAGCTTCGGTCTCATGCCTACAACTCGATGCTTCCTCACCACTACCATCGCTGGTATTCCACACGCTCGCAATAGCTAGGTAATTCCATCTAGCTTCTTCCCAGAGCAACGACGTGCAGGAATTACACCATTCTGTCGATGTACTCCTACTGCCAGTGTGATATATCTCTTGTAGGAGATCATAGCTAGCACAGGTTCAAGTAGTAACGGAACCTCCGAGAAATCTATGCTATGAACCATATCCGGCGATTCCGACGCCAATTGTAGAGGCAAAGATACTTATGCATACATCTCTCGATTCGATGCGCTTAATTCATTGGGCCAGTGGTGCACCCATGTCTAGTGAATTACCGATCAGTGACCCGCATCCTGACCCAGGTTTACTTGGCCCGGACTCCTTATCCTGGCGCTTACACGAAGAACAATGGTTGATCACGGCAGGCGCACGCGCCTTTTTAATGCAAGTCGCCCATCCCAAAGTAGCGCAGGGAGCGCTTGACCATAGTGGTTTCGCCAAGGACCCCTTTGGACGCGTGTCTCGTACCATTCAGGGAATGGCGGTCTTGATCTTTGGCACGACCCACGAGGCCAACGCTATGGCTCGTCATATCAACCGCCTGCACGATACCGTCCAGGGGACCCTTCCCGAGAGTATAGGACGCTATACGGCAGGGGAGACCTATAGTGCCATGGAGCCTCTAGCACTCTTATGGGTCCATATCGTGTTCGTCGATAGCATGCTCACCGCCTACAAGACGTTTGTCTGCACGCTTTCAGAGGCAGAGTGCGAACAGTACTGGCAGGAATCCTGCCGCTATGCGCGACTCCTCGGATTAACCGATACCACCCTCCCCGCCACCTATGCCGCTGTGCAGCAATACATGCGCGATGCGCTTGCCTCAGGAGAGATCGCCATCGGATCCGCCGCCCATTTCATCGCCCAGAAGGTCCTCTATCCTCCGATGCCCTTGTTACGCAAACCACTATGGATGATGGTGCGGTTGATCACTGTCGGACAAGTTCCATCAGACATAAGACAGGCATACGGACTGCGTTGGGGCATGAGGCAGAGGGTAGGATTTCGTATTGCCCGTGGCGTCGGTCATCTCTTACGCCGTCTCTTTCCCAATGCACTTGGTAGATCACCTCTCGTGAACTTTGCCAGGCGCCGTGTCCAGGGAGAACTCTGTCGGTCCACGGAGCCAGTTCTGCCGTAACTCTGTTGCCGACAGGTGGAGTGGTTTCCTTCCTTTTTCAAGGAGGGATTTGCCAAGTAGCCAGCACAGGCGTACACGTTGATGCCAGCAGGCGCCTCGATCCTCACCGTTGAATACAAGTTGAATCTGTTGGCTCCTGGCGATGGTGACTTGCTCATTGCTCGCGGATACGTGGTCAAGGCAGGACGAACCTTGACGGTCTGCAGGTCGGACATTGTGGTGACGAAGCAAACCAGCGAGCAGCTGTGCGCGACGGCTCTGGTTACACTGATGACCCTGGCAGGAAAGCCGGATAGGCCGACAGCCAGATGAGAAAACGAATACAAACAAAAGAAGGAGAAACCAATGGCTAGTCGTCTTAACATTGTCAAAGCTGCCTCAGGAGCCTATCGGGCTATGTCGCAGCTTGACCACTATATCAAAAACTGTGGGTTAGAGCTATCGCTCATCGAACTGATCGAGATACGCGCGTCCCAGATCAACGGATGCGCCTATTGTATCGATATGCATACGAAAAATGCTCGTGCAGCCGGGGAGAGCGAGCAGCGCATCTATCTGCTTTCTGCCTGGCGAGAAGCGCCATGCTACAGCGAGCGGGAACGCGCGGGGTTGGAGTGGACCGAGGCGCTCACCCTGGTTGCCGATACGCACGTTCCTGACGAGGTCTACCAACGCGTCAGACCTCACTTTACGGATGAGGAACTGATGAACCTTACCCTGGCAGTTGGCACCATCAACACCTGGAACCGCGTGTGTACCAGCTTCCGAGTTGAGGTGGGTAGCTACCAGCCACAGCAAACCGCTGCTCACTGATCAGCGTGAGAATGAAAGACTGCTCATCTCTTGAAAGGCCGACTCAATGTGCTCTTCTCGTCGAAAGGATTTCCATCATGTCTCGTATACATCTCATCCGGTGGGGTGGACTGGCAGCGGTTCTTGCAGGGATACTGCGCGGGATTGCATCGTTTACGCCCACTGCTGCGAGTGTAGGGCTTCAGATATTCTACTTTGCAATTGATGTGTTGCTCCTTTTGGGTGTGATAGGCGTGTATGCATTCCAGAAGCAGGAAACTGGACGGTGGGGGTTCTTTGGCTTCGTGATGGCACTCATCGGTGCTGGACTACTTATTGGGCATGATGTAGTGGGCGCTGTAGCGTTTCTCTACCCGGTGGCAGCGTTCCTCTTTGCGGTGGGTATCAGCGTCCTGGCCATACGTTCCTGGGCGGCGAACACGCTTCCCCGCTGGGCATCGGCTTTGTTGATCACTTCAACGGTCATCGGGATTCTAGGATTTATTGTCGAAGGGTTTGACATCCTCTTTCTCATCTCTGGAGTCATCTTCGGCATTGGTTTTATCGGAGCGGGTCTTACAGTATGGTTACAACCAGTGAGATGAGCTTGCCTTATGAGGATTTCCGCCAAAACGGGCGAGGCGTTGGCGCAGCGTGTTATTCCAGCGCTCCACATGAGCGGTCTCTCCCGTCTCTTTGCCCACAGCAGAGTGTTGCTCCTCGGGAATCACGCAAGCATATATTTTCAAAAAGTCCGTAAAGCAATGGCCGTGGCAATACGCTTGCGGAATCGCCTCCCACAACCGCTGACACGTCTTTTTACTCCGCTTCCCAATCGCATACGCCACCACTTGACGCGTCTTACAGCACAAGGCGATCCAAATCCAAGAGTCGTTCGCTTTTTTGAGTACGAACGACCACAGTTCGTCCAGTTCCAGTGTCGTGGAAGTGGGATCCTTTGGGTCCGGGGTGAGCAGGATTGCCTGTAAGGGAGGAAGTTGCGCTACTTTTTTTGATCCAACTGGACACGGTGGCGCGAGAGACACCAAACGTGCGAGTGAGGCCACGCAGACTGCTGCATTCTTGGTAGGCGTGCAGAATCTCCTCGCGGCGAGCTTCTGGATAGGCATTGGGAGTCGGGTTCTCGCGGCTGCGACGTCCACAGACGTGACAGCGATACTTCTGTTTGTCGTTGGGGGCGTGGCCGTCGCGCACCAGGCCTTGCTGCCACAGTGGGGACAGTGAAGGGTGATCGTCACCATTGAATGCTCCTCTTTTTCATCTGGAATTAGTCTTCAGTCTACCCTATCCTTCTCACTTATGCCACTACCTCATCGCGTTGTCGCAATAGGTAATTCTGTCTAGAGGGTTTCAGAGCAATGCACGGATGAAATTACACGATTCTGTCGATGTGTTCCCGCTCCCATTAAGGTATATCTCTTGTTAGAGCGTCAGCACAGGCATAGAGCTAGTAGAACATATCAGGCCTCTTCCGTGAACGCTCGAACACATAAATCAGCTAGCTATTGATGCACCACATGGCTAATCGACAGACAGAAGGAAGATGCCATGAAGGACCTTGATCGGCACGATCAAGCCATCGAGAGGCCGACGTATAACGATATTGAGATTGCCCGGCAGCGCCAGGAAGGGCTCCTGAGCCGCCCAGAGGCTGATGTCTTCGACATCCTGGCGACCTCAGGGGTCGTCTGCTCGGTCAACAGCTCCAGCGGGGAGAGCGATCAGGCTGAGAGGAGCAACGAACAGACACAACGCATGCTCATCTCACACATCCATCTTCGTTGCCTCTGGAATAATGTTCCGATGCTCCGACGATGGATCACGCAGTTTCTCGCAAAACGTCTGCCCGACGCCACCATCATTGCAGGCGGTATGGCAAAGCAGGGCGTGACCAAGATTGCCGTCAACGAGCAACAGGCTATCGAGGGGTTTCTAGTCATTGGATCAACGGTGAGTGAACTGCACGGGAGCATCGTGGAGCAGCTCGCAGCACACTTTGTCGCTGAAGGCCAGATCACAGGATACGCCATTTACACCATTTCCATCGAAGTCACAATCGGCTAATTTCAAAAAGGAGAAGAGTATGTCACTTGTTATTCAAGGCGTCAACGTTTACCTGACAGACTGTGGTTCTGGTTCCCCTATTCTCTTCCTGCATGGTGCTCCTGACTCGGCTGAGATGTGGAGTAGCGTGATCGAGCATCTGAAGGATCAACACCGTTGTTTTGCTCCTGATCTGCCGGGGTTTGGGCGTTCTCCTGCCCCGGCAAATTTCACCTGCTCCCTAAAGAACATGGCTTGTTTTCTCGATAAATTCATAGAAGATGCTGCTATTCCAACACCGCTCAACCTCGTCGTCGCAGACTTTGGGGCCACGTATGGTCTATCCTGGGCCGTGACCTATCCGCAAAAGGTACAGCGCCTTGCCATTGTTGGCGGTTCCAACTTTAGTTCACGCTATCGCTGGCATGGAGCTGCTCGCTTATTGCGGATACCGCTGCTCGGAGAAGTAGTGATGGCAACGGTGATCCTTTCTTTGCAAGAAAAGATGATGCGTCAAAATGCTCCGTTAGTAAGCCCAGAGTATGTCCGTGAGTCCTATACCCTCTCTCTAGCAAAACCTGAGACACGTCGCATGATGCTGAAATTGTACCGCAGCGTCAATCCGAAGGATTTCGTTGAGAAGGAAGACCATCTCCATGACCTGACAGCTCATGCCCCTACCCTTGTGCTCTGGGGAGACAAAGATCCCTTTATTACACCAGAGTATGCAGAACAATTTGGGAGCGCACACGTTGAACATTTTCCTCAGAACGGTCACTGGCTTGCTATTGAGTCTCCGAGGATCGTCGCACAACGACTAGCTACATTCTTTGCTTAAAGCAACACGATGAGGTGATGCATTTGTTAGGCTCAGTTCGCTTTATTATGCCATCTCCACCTAGCGGATGCATCCTTAACGTTGATTTTCGTATGGTCGGCGGAGAGGTCGCCCTCTCCACCGCCAATCCCGAACCGTGCATGAAAGGTTCCCCTCACACGGCTCTTCAGTGTATGGTCAGATGACAAAAAGAGAGAATGGAGGAACGAACAGATGACAAAGGTCTTAGTGACAGGCGGGACGGGATACCTGGGTCGCCACGTTGTGACGATCCTACGCGAAAATGGGAATACGGCGCGCATAATGAGTCGAAGCCCTCGGCCTGCTTCCTTGCTCCCTGGCACCGAATGGGTACAGGCACATCTAGAATCCGGACAAGGGATCGAAGATGCGGTCCAGAGCTGCGATGTGATCGTGCATACGGCAACGAGTCTCTCACGGGCGCGGCAGAGCGACGTTGCGGGGACACAACGCTTGCTCGAAGCTGCGCGTCACGCCGGGGTTGCCCATGTCGTGTACATCTCGATTGTTGGGATCGACCGCATCCCATTTGCATACTATCGGTACAAACTGGCGACCGAAGAGGTGGTCAAACAGAGCGGCAATCCCTGGTCAATCCTGCGCGCCACACAATTCCACAAACTGGCCGATCGCGTCATGCAGGCAGCGACAAAGCTCCCTTGTATCGCCAGTGTTCCAACCGATTTCAAGGCCCAAACGGTCGATGCACACGAGGTTGCTCAGCGCCTCTGTGACCTGGTAGCGTCTGGTCCACAGGGCCGCGCGCCTGACTTTGGAGGCCCAGAGGTTCTGACGTTTGGGGAGATGGCACGAACCTGGCTCGCATTCTACAAGAAACGTCGTTTCGTCGTTCCTCTCTGGCTTCCTGGCGGGTTCGCACAGGGGGTTCGCCGTGGCGATAATACCTGTCCGAATGAAGCAGTACATGGGAACACAACCTGGATGCAATGGTTGCAGAACAAGCATTCCGTCGAAGCGAGTGAAAGGTAGATATCATGCAACCTTTAGAGAAAACACCCATCTCATCGCGACCGTTAGCACCTGGATGGATACGCGTTTGCCTTGCCTTTCTGGCTCTGACGACACTCATCACGGGTGCCTGGGCTCTCTTCGCCCCGCTCTCCTTTTTCACCACCTTTCCGGCCCCTGGTCATCCCTGGGTTGCTCTTCTGCCTCCCTACAACGAGCACCTGGTGCGCGATGTGGGCGAGTTCAACCTCGGCTTTGCGCTGCTCTTCATCTGGACGACGATCTCGCCGGAACGTCGCCTTATACAGGCGGTTCTCTGTGCCTGGCTGGTGTACGCGGTTCCACACCTCATCTACCACCTCAATCATCTGATGCAATTTGCACTCGTAGATCAGATTGGCCAGATAATTGCGCTCGGGTTTGTTCTTCTCCTGCCCCTCTTGCTGCTCGTGGCTCTCTTCTGGTTGCCGTCTCGGCAGACACAGCCGATATGAGCCATTTTATTGTAATGGTAACCTGTGCTGGCTACTTAGCATATCCGTTCCAAAATCAGGAAGTATATAGGCATGTAGGAAATCTTAAAGCCGCTTATCTGGTTCATAGATTGCAAAGAAAAAGCACTGTTAGAGCCAGCATAAGTGCTCTTTTTTGGAACGGATATGCTAAGTAGCCAGCACAGGAGGTTGAAAGCTTTCTCCGCAGCGGTCTGCCGCTCGCTCAGGAGGAGCCAGCCACGACCGCCTGGTTTGCAATTCGTATGGGACCCTCGACCTTTGGTATTTTTGACGCCTTCCC
>JBGQJX010000197.1:0-7638 GCA_041499255.1 Ktedonobacteraceae bacterium
AGTACTCTTTCCCCTTTCAACCGCGCTGTTCTTACAAATATGTTAAAAGGGGAAAGAGTACTATGGCACTGGAAACCCTGAAAAATAACCGTTACCGTATTGTGCGTCCGCTTGGGAGCGGCAGTACAGGTGAAGTGTACCTGGTCGAGGATAATTTAAATGATCGACAGGAGGTAGTCCTCAAGCTTCTCTATGCCTATGCCTACCCGGCGGCACAAGAGGCTCAAGAGGCTCAAGAGGCTCAAGGAGTTCAAGGAGTTCAAGGAGCTTCACAAGCTTTTGAATTTGAGGCAAGGGCTGTTACGCAACTCAATCATCCCAATATTTTACCCGTACTGGATTATGGTACAGAGGAGATCGATAGCAACGTTATTCCGTACATTGTAACCCCCTATTGCCCCGATGGTTCGCTGGCGAGGTGGCTCGAGCAACGATCGAACAGCGACGTGCTTACATTGAACGACGCAGCGCGCATCGTGGGGCAGATTGCCGGCGCTCTGCAATATGCTCATAACCAGGGGGTCGTTCACCGGGACGTCAAATCCGCCAATGTCTTTATCCGCAACAAATTGAATGGGCCTCCAGACATGCTGGTGGCGGACTTTGGCTTTGCGCAGCCTTTACCTGGCGCACGGGCCGGGGGCCTCGACATTCGCGGTACCCCCAGCTATATGGCGCCGGAGCAGTGGGAGGGCCAGGTGGTACCGGCAAGCGATCAGTATGCCCTTGGTGTACTGGTCTATCAATTGCTGACCGGCCGCCTTCCCTTCGAAGGCAGTGTTGAGCAACTGAGAGATGCGCACCACCATAGCTGGCCTGTTCCACCAAGTACAATCAACCCTACGCTGCCGCGCGGGATCGATATCGTTGTTGGGCGAGCGATGGCCAAAGTGCCGGGAGACAGGTATCCCACTATCTCTGCCTTTGCCCATGCCTTTGCGCAAGCTACACAGCCTGTTCCCCAACCTGTTGTACCTCCACCTGTGTACCTGGCTGCTCCCCCTACACCTCCAGAAGGGATTAATGTAAGGGATGTTACTCCCACTCCCCTTATGCCTACGCCTACGCCTACGCCTACGCCTAGACGGCGAATATCTACATGGATGATTTTCCTGATCACTGCGATAGTGCTGGTCGTGGTACTGGGCGGGATCGGTCTCCTGTCTTTTGTCGTCTCAAATAATACTGCGCTATCAAGCGTCGACGCCACGGCAACGGCCAACGCCAACGCCAACGCAAATATTACAGCTACGTCTAATGCTAACACGACGGCCACGACCAGCGCTAATGCCACCAGCACAGCTAACACCAATACCAGCGCTAATGCCACCAGCACGGCTAACGCCAATACCACGGCTACAGCGCAGACACACGGCAATGCGAACGCCACAGCCACGGCCAATGCTAATGCTTCAGCCACGGCACAAGCCAACGCCAATGCCACCGCTACCGTCGCGCCTGCCGCAGCATTGAGCGGCAACTGGGTCAACGAAGTCCCGAACACAGGCATCACGAGACTGATCATCACGAACAATGGCTTGACTATAGCTGTGCAGGCCTTTGCTATGTGTCCTCCTGCTACAAACCCTTGCGATTGGGGTACGAAAAGCGCCAATTATACTGGCTCGCCCTTCAAAATCATATTTATCTTCAACGGCAGCACGGAAGCTCTGGCTATTTCCACGCAAGGAGCGCAGCTTGCTGTGATCGACACCAGTACAACCAACGGCGTCCATACCTACTTGTTTAACAAACAATAGGGGAGGCGAAAACGATGGGTCTGAGTGTATGCCCTGCCGCGGTTGTCGCGGCCCCTGTTGAAGTGGTCTGGGAATTCCTTCATCCAGAAAAATTTAATGAATGGATAGATGGACGTGTAGAGCAGATCGAGCCGGAAGGGCCTGCCGTCGTAGGGCAAAAAATCTTAGCCACCGCGCCAGGGCTTGGCAGGAGGTGGCAGGTCTTGTTCAAGGTTGAAAAGGTCGATGCTGATAAACACCAGCTCGGCATGCACGTCACCTTTCCCCTGGGAATGCAATTGCAGGAGCATGTCTCCTGCACGGCCATAGATGCGACCTCGTGCAACGTTCAATATGGCTGAGACTTTATCTTCCCGCCAGGTTGGCGAGGCTGGCTGCTGGAAACGTTCGGCTCGAAGTCATTCGCCGCGAGTATCGAGGATTCTTTACAACGACTGAAGCGTGTATCTGAAGCATATTATCGTGCGCAAGGAGCGAGTATCAATGCTCAATGACCCTGTACTTCTTAACGACTGGCATGTGGTGGCGTATGCGGCGGACCTGCAGGAAGGCAAACCTATGGCTGCGCGCCTTTTAGAAGAGGATATAGTGCTCTGGCGCGCCGGAGACAAGATTCACGCCTGGCGCGACCTGTGCCTGCATCGCGGCACGAGACTCTCGCTTGGGAAGGTAGAAAACCAGACGCTGATCTGTCCCTATCATGGCTGGACGTATAATGAAGAAGGGCAGTGCATTCGCTTCCCCGCGCACCCTAACCAGAAACCGCCCGCCACGGCCTGTGCCAAGACCTACCGGGCGCGTGAGAAATATGGCTGGGTGTGGGTCTGTCTGGGCAATCCAACAGTGGATATTCCCCCCTTTGCTCAGTGGGATGATGCGTCGTTTCGTAAAATCCACTGCGGACCTTATCACTTTAATGCCAGCGGACCGCATGCCATCGAGAATTTTCTGGATGTTGCCCATTTTCCTTTTGTACACGAGGGTTACCTGGGCGATCCTGAACATCCCGAAATTAACGATTATGAAGCCGAAGTACGCCCCGATGGAGTGACGGCACGCGATATCACGGTCTGGCAGCCTGATCCTGATGGTTCAGGTATAGGAGCCAGAGTCACGTATACCTACGATGTTGTGCGCTGTTTGACTGCTTTCTTTATTAAATCTTCATCTGGCCCCCGTTTTGCTATGTATTTTACGGTGACGCCTGTTTCCGAACGCCAATCGATTGCCTGGACCTATGTAGCAATGGATTACGACCACCTGTCCGAAGATGAGATCCGCAAATTTGAGGATGAGATTACCTGGCAAGATGTGCCAATTGTTGAATCGCAGCGCCCTGAACTATTGCCGCTGGATTTGCAAGCCGAGCTGCACCTGCGCTCCGATCGCACCGCTATTGCCTATCGCAAGTGGCTGAAACAGCTGGGTTTGACATTCGGCACAGCTTGAACAACGAGCAGCGCAAAAAGTACCTTAAAGCAGCCTTCTTCGTGCAACTCTTGCATCCTGATCACGTACATATAAGTAATGGTTCCACACGTACCCATGGATATGGGAAGGAGTTCCTTAGATGGATCAGCAAGAATTTGTCCCGAGGTCGCAGTCAGAAGAGCAGCAGGCACAGGACGATAAAGCAATAGATTTCCCGGCGCAGCCCTATTATTGGTCAACCAGGCCGAACGCGCCAAAAGACGAGCCTACCTCGCTGTATGACGTGCCTATGGTACAAAGCGATGCGCTGAACGATTACCAGAACGGCTATGCGGCACAGGAGAGGGAGGATCCCAGCCAGCGCGGTGAAAAAATCGACACGAGTCGTCCGCTGACTTCACCCTTCCAGGCCCAACAGCAACAATTTAGTCCCGACGGCGATGCCTACGAGTACCAGTATCGCCAGCATAACGCCAGTTATCAGCAGATGAGCTTTCCACCATTTGCACGGCCCCGCATGAGGAACCCCGCCAGGTGGATCTGGCTCATTATTCTGGGACTGATCTTCTTTGAACCGCTTATGCATATTCTTGGCGCTTTTCTGGCGGTAGCCGGAGTTATCGCGCTTGTATTGCTGTTTCCATTCATACTGGTACTGCTGGTGGGTGTGCCCATGGTGCTCTTCCGCGCTGGAAGAGGATTGGGACGTACAGGTAACGGTCAGAGACGCTGGCGTTACACCAATCGTTGGCGTTATACCAATAGCTGGCGCGGCCCCTGGGGATGGTAAAAAGGTTGATGCTTATTGGGCGACCGCAAAGGTCGCCCGAACATTTCAAATAGGATGAAGACGCAGAGTATCCTTTTGTTTTTCATTTTGGTACAATACATATCACAAGATTTCATGAAGGTGGACGGGGAGGAATTCATGGATGGGAGTAGAGAGAGAGACTGTGACAGATATCGTTGAGAGCGCCCCCGAGGTGTTTGGCGAGATAGATCTAACGAATGTGCGTGAGTTACGCAATTTACTTTACGCACATCATATGCGCCCAAACAAGTCTTTTGGACAAAATTTCCTGATTGATCGCCAGGTATTGGCGAATATCGTCGAGGCGGCGGAGATCAACGCGAACGACGAGATATTAGAGTTGGGCGCCGGCACCGGTGTACTGACACGGGAGTTAGCAAAACATGCAAGGCGCGTTGTGGCGGTCGAGTTAGAGCGCGATATGCTGGCCTTGCTGGCAAAGACCACGAGCATTTACGCGAATGTCGAGCTGTTAGCGCGCAATTTGCTTTTCGTGGACCCGGCAGATGTATTTGACGCGAGGCCATATAAGCTTGTCGCAAACTTGCCGTATTATATCACTGCTCCAACGTTTCGCCATTTTCTGGAGAGCACGAACCCGCCGCGTTTGCTGGTAGTAATGGTGCAGCTGGAGGTCGCTCAGCGTATCGTTGCCGAGCCTGGGGATTTGAGTTTACTGGCTGTGAGCATTCAATTTTACGGACGACCGCGCATTATAGCGCGTGTCCCCGCGAGCGCCTTCTATCCACCGCCGAAAGTGGACTCGGCCATATTGCGCGTTGATCTGCATGCTGAGGCGCCCCTGACAGCGGTAGAGCGGGATACATTTTTTCGCGTAGTGCAGGCCGGCTTCTCTGAACGGCGCAAGCAGCTACATAATTCGCTTACCCACGGACTGCACCGTAAAAATGAAGAGATCAGGGCGTGGCTGCAGGCAGCGAATATTGATACCAGCCGTCGCGCTGAAACGTTAAGCATTGAAGAATGGTTACGGTTATGGAAACATATGCCGCCTACGTAGTATGCTATTATGGTATAGATGACGTCATAGCTCGGCCAATATTTTGTATCTTTCTATCCGGCTTTTAGTCCATGGGGAACTTTAAACTGATTTTGACAAGCGCATGTTATTATAGAATGTCAATACGGGAAGTAGTAGAAATTGTCTATGACATCAGAGGAGCTATTTTGTGAAACATGTGGGGCGGCCAATCCCCCACTGGCGCGGTTTTGCCAGCACTGCGCCTCACCATTACCCGTCACACAAACTACGGGCGATCTGCCAGAACAAACACTGCTGATTAGCCGCTACCAACTGGTGAGCCGTATAGGCCAGGGAGGTATGGGCGCCGTCTATAAAGCCAGCGATACACGGCTCGATGACCGCCTTGTTGCAATCAAAGAGATGAGCAAGGCGGGATTGCCTGCTACGCGCCTGGAGGAGGCCGAGGCTGCTTTTGAGCGTGAGGCGCGCTTGTTAGGGAGGTTGCTCCATCCCAATCTGCCACGTATTTATGACCACTTCACAGAAAACGATCGTTCATACCTGGTCATGGATTTCATCGACGGCGAAACACTGGAGGAGTACCTGGAACACAGGGGGCGCGGCCCGCTGCCGGTAGAGCAGGTGCTGAACTGGGCGGAGCAATTGTGTGACGTATTGAGTTATCTCCACAACCATCAACCACCGATCGTCTTTCGCGACCTCAAACCTGCCAATGTAATGATCAGCGAAAGCGGGCACATTTTTCTGATTGATTTTGGCATCGCTCGTATTTTTAAACCGGGCCAGTCTCACGATACTGTCGCGCTGGGCTCACCTGGCTACGCGGCTCCCGAACAATATGGCAAAGCACAAAGCACGCCGCGCTCAGATCTCTATAGCCTGGGAGCATTGATCCACTGCCTGCTGACGGGAGATGATCCCAGCGAACGGCCCTTTTTCTTCCGGCCAGCGACACAGGCCAACCCTGCCGTAACTTCCGGGTTGTCAGCGCTGCTGCAGCGCATGTTAGCGATGGATGCCGAGCAGCGTCCCGCCAGCGCCCAGGAGGTTTTGCAGGCATTGCGCTCCAACGAAGCGGTATACCAGGGACAGCCAGGTTCAGGTAGTCAGCAGACGATGTCGATACCACGCATAAGCTATTCCTATGGCGGTAGCATTCCCAGTAGCAGCAAGAATACCACACCGTCTGGCGTTGATTTGCTGCTGGAAGAAGCGCACACACTCTATACGCAGAAACGCCTGGGCGAAGCGGAGAAGGTGTATACACAGGCATTACAGCTTAATGGCACGAATCCGCTGGGCTGGCAGGGGCGCGGCTTGACGCAGGGTCTCCTGGCCCGTCATACCGAAGCCCTGACGTCATTTGAGCGTGCCTTACAGCTGGATCCATCACTGGTCATTTCCTGGAATGGCAAGGGAACAGCGCTGAGTACACTGCAACGTAACCAGGACGCGCTGGCGGCATTTGAGCGGGCATTGAAGCTGGATCCGAACAATGCTTCTTCGTGGAATGGCAAAGGGGCGGTGCTCAACGCGCTTGGACGTCCCAAAGAGGCGCTCGACGCTTTCGATATGGCGCTGCGCTTCGATCCACATATGGCGCAGGCCTGGAATAATAAAGGACTGGTGCTTAGACAACAAAAACGCTATCAGGAGGCCTTAAGCGCCTTTGATATGGCTCTGACCTACGATAAAAATATCGCGACCTCGTGGAGCGGCAAAGCCAGCGTACTGCATGATATGGGCCGGCTGCAGGAGTCGCTTGATTGCTATCTACAGGCGTGTAACTGCAACCCCGCGCTTGTCTCGGCATGGAACGGCAAAGGCTCTGTACTTTATGATATGGGGCGATATAAACAGGCGCTGCAGGCGTTTCAAGAGGCGCTGAAGCTGGACAAGAACTATGCTCCTGCCTGTTACGGTATTGGCAATGTGTATTATGTGCAACATAAACTGAGGCCGGCGCAGGAGATGTTTGATAGAGCGCTGCGCTGTGATCCCAAATATGCCAAGGCATGGAACAGGCGTGGCAACGTGCTCAACGACCTGGGCGAGCGTCTCGAGGCGCTGAAGTCATATGACCAGGCGCTGCGTATCGATCCACGTTTTGCGTCGGCCTGGAACGGGAAGGCAGGGGTATATACGCAGCTTGAGAGATATACCGAGGCCTTGCACGCCTACGAAACGGCTTTGAGAATCAACCCGAATTTCGCGCAGGCCTGGAACGGGCAGGGCAATACTTACTATCACTTGAACAACCACTCACAGGCATTGGCGGCATATGACCGCGCGGTGAAGCTGAACCCGCAAATGGCTTCCGCCTGGCATAACTTATCGCTTGTCCTCAAAAAATTGAAGCGTTACCAGGAAGCGCTGGATGCTGCTGAAGAAGCGATTCGCCTTGCCCCCAATGATCCCGATAACTGGACGCGCAAAGCCGAGGCTCTTAAGAGTTTGCGCCGGTCCAGGGATGCAAGGGATGCTGAGAAGCAAGCTTTGCGATTGCGCGGGGCGGTACGTTAGCCCAGCTGGCTCCGCCCCCTATCCCAAAAAGAAGAGAGTGCTGGCCTGGCGCCGCCGCGCCCGGGCACCCATCTATTATTTTTGTGGGAGGGTGTTTTGACGCGCGA
>JBGQJX010000198.1:0-7627 GCA_041499255.1 Ktedonobacteraceae bacterium
AGTGAGATGTCGATATGCTGGCCTTTCCCCGTGCTTTTGCGCACATAGAGCGCGGCCAGTATAGACATACAGGCAAACATCCCCGCGGCATTATCCGCCACCGGCGAACCAACACGCTGCGGTTCGCCATCAACCTCGCCCGTCACCGACATAATACCCGACTCCGCCTGCGCCACAAAATCATACCCGGGGCGCATTGCGTAAGGGCCATCCTGTCCATAACCGCTGATCGAGCAGTAAATCAAGCCCGGATTGATCTCTCGCAGCGATTCATAATCCAGCCCCTGTTTCTTCAGCGTACCAGGACGGAAGTTTTCCACCAGCACCGTAGCCGTACTCACAAGTTCAAGTAGCCGCTGCTTATGCTCCGGATTATTGAAATCAAGGGTGATGCTATACTTGTTGCGGTTCAGCCCCAGGTAATAAGCGCTCTCACCGGCGACATAGGGGGGACCAAACTGGCGCGTATCGTCCCCTTTCCCTGGCTGCTCCACTTTAATCACCCTGGCCCCCATATCACCCAGCATCATCGTGCAATAGGGACCGGCAAAAACACGCGAAAGATCAACAACAACAACATCCGAGAGAGCTGCTTCCGGGTTGGCTGTTCGCTGGGATTCATCATTGTGCTTGTTCATAGGGTTCTTGTTCGTGTCCTATCACTCTGCGCTGTAGCTGCTCGTTGGTTTTGCCGTCAAGAAGATTGCTGTCAAACTCTTCATCTGTAGAGAAAACAGTAGGATAGAAAACCTTTGCAACTACACGACCTGGCAGTTCATCTTGAGAAGAACGAGATATGTGTACACGGATTATATCTTTGTTTCTCTGTATTAGCAAGCTGTATGAGGGGTCAACCCTCGCTTGACAAAAAAGATGCTCCATATGCATGTACCGTCCGGCGTAACTTTAGCATAAAACTCATCATTATAAAGCTCTTGTTCTTTCTTCCGCACAGCTAGTCTTTCGAAATCTCCCTGGAACGGGTGAGTGAACTCGTTCTTTTCAAGCATTGACAATTGCAGCATTCCATGTTATCCTATTGTTATTAGGAAAACCTACTTGAAATAGGAAATCTAATGTGCAGAGCGTTATTCCAGTTCTCAGTGAGTTATCGAACGTATGAAAGACCGAAAGCTCATTCTCTCACCTCAAGAGCGTCGTCAGCGCAATCGTGAAGAGATGAAGAATGCCATTCTTGAAGCTGCTCGACAGGTCATGCGCGAGGAAGGGGTTGCAGCCCTGAACCTGCAAGAAGTGGCTCGTCGGGTCGGTGTACGCGCGCCCTCCCTGTACGAGTACTTTCCAGGGAAAATGGCTCTCTATGATGCGCTTTTCCGCATGGGCGTTCGTCTTTTCGCGGAACGTATACGTCGCTTTACTGAAAGCACTGATTCGTTCTGGGCACGTGCGCAAGCCGGGTTAGAAAACTATATGCTGTTTGCTCAGGAGTACCCGGAACTTTATCAGCTCGTCCAGGAACGTCCTGTCCCGGGGTTTGTCCCCTCCGAGGAAAGTATGGCCGAGAGTCGCCGGTTGCTTACGATGACTGATGAGATCGTAGAGCAAGGCATTGAGCGGGGAAGTATCGCGCTTGGAATCACGGTATCGCAGGCGCGCGATCTATTCCTTGCCATGATGCATGGACTGACGGCCCTCCACATGGCAAATGAGCCGGAACTTCCAGTTGGCTCGGGTCGCTTCGGCAGCTTAATCCCAGCGGCACTCGCCTTGTTTCGTGCGGCATGGGAGTCGCAACCTTCCATGACGCAAGACGAGCAAACAGCGAAAGAATGAAATGGTGTTGTTTTTTACCAGAAGTCGCCATATGAATGGCTTCCAGGAGAACGATCATGCAAATAGTAAGGAATACGAGCAATGTTGATCCTGTCGTGCGCCCCGCTCTTGTGCAGGCAAGAGCTATTCCACCGCTTTCCCATCATGAGGCCATGGGCATGGCAACGCTTGAATTAGAGCGCTTCCTGGCTCTCGTGACTTCTCTCTCAGAAGATGAGTGGGAGAAACCAACGGCCTGTACCCGGTGGAATGTACGACAAATTCTTGCTCATGTGACAGGTGCAGCCGCTTCCTATGCACGCTGGTCAGAGTTCAAGCGCCAGAACAGTTTAAAGGTTCAACGGCCGTACCGGGCGTCTGGCCTCTCATTCCTCGATAGCCTGAACCAGATTCAGATCGATGACCGCGCTTCCGCCACACCGGCAGCATTGATCGACGAACTGCAAACAGTGGGACCTCGCGCTATTGCCACACGAGCACGACTCCCTGTGCTGCTGCGGGCTCTTCGCGTGCCATTACCAGCACTTGGAATCGTACCCATTGGTTACTTGACAGACCTGATCTACACCCGCGATATGTGGATGCATCGGCTGGATCTGTGTCGAGCGACGCAACGAGAGATGGCCATGACACCCGAGCATGATGGACGCATAGTGTCGCTCGTCATGCGTGACCTGGCGAAAAAGCTTGCTGCAACACTGCGAACAACGTCCATTGTCTATCATCTTTCAGGAAGTTTTGGCGGAACGTGGCAACTCGGCGCAAAGATGCCTCCCGCGACAACTATTCATCTCGATGTCCTGGATTTCAACCTGCTAGCATCGGGGCGACTCACACCAGAAGAGGCGCTGTCCCGTACCTCGATAGAGGGTGATCCTGCTCTGGTCAGCGAAATCCTCAACCATACGAACGTCCCCTACTAAAAAACAAGGAGAGGTCATTCTGACAGCGGATAAATTGAGAGGAAAAAGGGAAGGGCTACCTTTTTTCTGTTCCATTGCGCCACAAACCCCGAGATTGGTAATTCTGAAGCAAGCATGGACATTTTCAAAATACTACACAGTCCATTCCGCCAACATGCGTTGCACCTGGCTGGTACACTTCGTCAAGTTCCCACCGAGATATATACCGGGAACCTGTGCAATGAGATGAGTATAGTGTACAAAAACTTGTCCACCAAAAGCAAAAAGAGGATGTGGTGCTGGCATCTGTTCAGTTAGTAACAAGATGCTGCTCCACCCAAAAATGGGTAAAAACTTGACAACCTGAGGAAACATTGCTATGATGTCATGGCTATCGTGTACACATAAGAGAAAAACTCTTTGTGGTTAAAACCCCTCATGCTTCAAATAAAGCGAGGATACCCGCTCCACATACGTATTTGCTCAATCTCACGAAGCGCCCGATCTGATCGATAATGCCACCTTAAAGCTGGCCTCACTCGTTCGTATCTGGTTTGATTGAATACAAATAACATCTGGGCAATGGAACTGTATCAGGAAGGCCTCCACCAACGCCTCCTACGTATCCGCCTGGAGCCTATGTATATATACAGTGGAGACGGCTAAGGAGAACAAAGAACAATGTTTGCTGTCATTAAAAGTGGTGGAAGACAATACAAAGTTTCCGTAGGCCAGACGCTCGAAGTCAATCGGCTTGCGGTCGATGATGGAGCACAGGTAAAGTTCGATGAGGTCCTGCTTATCTCCGATGAAAATGGTTCAATGATAGGTACCCCTCTGGTAGACAATGCCATGGTGCTCGCAACTGCCGTGAAACAGGGTCGCGGCAAAAAGTTGATTGTCTTCAGGTACAAATCCAAAAAACGTTTCCGCCATCGTCGCGGTCATCGCCAGGAACTCACTGTCCTGACCATTGATGATATTGTTTCCGATGGGAAAAGCCTCATCACTGGCAATGCTCCCGTGGCCAAAGAAACTCCGGCTGAGGAAGAAGAAGTAGCAGCTCCTGCCGCTACTGAAGCCGCTGAGGCCGAGGAATCTGAAAGTGAAACCACTGAAACCCAGACCGAGCAGAAAACAACTCGCCGCCGTCGTACTGCAAAGGCCGAGGATACGGAAAGCAAAGCAGAGGAAGAGTAAATCATGGCACATAAAAAAGGTGTGGGTAGTTCCCGCAATGGTCGGGATAGCAACCCAAAGATGCTAGGTGTAAAACGCTTTGATGGTCAACTGGTTACCGCTGGTAGCATCATCGTTCGTCAGCGTGGCACAAAAATTAAACCCGGGGACCACGTCGGCGTGGGCCGTGATCACACCCTTTTCGCGCTGATCGACGGCTACGTCAAGTTTGGTCACGACTCCCGTGAGAGGCGCAAAGTCAGCATCTATACAGAGTTCCCCGGTCGCCCCTCAATCAGCGCAATCCTGGCCGCCGAAACTGAACTTGCCGCCGCGCAAGCCTGAATAAACATCACTCGTATCTAACACAAAAAGAACAATCCCGGCAAACCGCCCGGATTGTTCTTTTTATTTTGTGCCCCCCAACCTGTCGTAGGGGCGGGTGTGGTGTGGATGTGGGGTGGGGACGCTTGCGTCGCCCCCGTCCCTGAGCCCCTATCAATGTTCCTGTGACATGGAAATGTAGGGGCGACCCTTGCGGTCGCCCTGGAGGCGGGGCGAGGCCAATTTTGACCATCCGTAACTTGACGCCTATTGGGGACGCTTGCGTCGCCCCCGTCCCTGTTCCCCCATAAAGAATAAAAAACCTTATATTGCATCCGACGAAGTTCAGCGGATACTCTATGAATAGGATATACTTAAGATAGCAAAAAGGGGGTAACCCATACCTCATTCCCTGATACATTTGTAAGTAGCACAATCTATCCTCCAGTGGCAGCAAAATGTACGGGAAAGAGATGACCCACGTGGATGTAGTATTCAGGAAAGGACAAGTTATGCAGGCGATCATCAGCGTCGCGAATCGTGAGGGCCTCCCAGAATTCGCGCGAGCACTACAACAGCACGGCGTAAAGATATTTTCAACCAGCGGTACTCTCAACTACTTGAGCAACGAAGGCATACAAGCGGAATCTGTCAGTACCCTCACACACTTCCCTGAAATACTCGGCGGACGTGTCAAAACGCTTCATCCGGCAATTTTAGGAGGTATTTTGGCTCGTCGTGATCTGCCAGAGCACATCAATGAATTGCAATCACACGCCATCCCACCCATTGACATCGTTGCCGTTAATCTCTACCCTTTCGCTGAAACCATCGCTCGCCCAGACACCACCCTGGGCGAAGCGCAGGAGCAGATTGATATCGGCGGTGTAACCTTAATTCGCGCGGCAGCAAAAAATTTCCAGCACGTCATTGTAGTGGTACGGCCGCAAGATTATGTCACTGTGATGCAAGAGTGGGATGAGTTAGGCGAGGTCAGCCAGGAAACCCGCCGCCGTCTCGCCGCCATCGCCTTTCAACATACCGCGAGCTACGATACTGCTATCGCCGAATACCTTCGTGGGCCATCTGCCGGCCCCTTCCCCGAAGAGTTAACGCTCCCTCTAAAGCTCATTCAACACCTACGTTACGGAGAAAACCCCCATCAGCGTGCTGCCTTTTACGGTTGGGCCGAAAACCAACCATCTGCCGCGCGTCCTACAGTGGCCGGCGCTGCCATCTTGCACGGTAAGGAACTCTCCTTTAACAATATCCTCGACCTCGATGTCGCGCTGGCCGCTGCCGGCAATTTCACTGCCCCCGCGGTAGTTATCATCAAACATACCAACCCTTGTGGCCTGGCCTGTGGAGATACGCTCGCAGATGCCTACAAAAATGCTCACGCCGGCGATCCCGTCTCAGCCTTTGGCGGCATCATCGGCAGCAACCGCCGCATTGATGCCGCCACTGCCCATGAAATCTCGCAGCTATTCTACGAGGCCATCATTGCGCCAGATTATACTTCTGAGGCCCTGGAAATATTGCGCAAGAAAAAGAACATTCGACTCCTTGCGACGCACTGCCCAATTGAACCAGCACATATCAATACGCACTTCCTCAATACCGGTCGCCCCGATGTGCGCAGTGTCAGTGGAGGATTACTCCTTCAGACCCCTGATGCTATTGGAGATGGAGCGCCAGAATATACCGTCGTTACCGAGCGTGAACCAACCCTGGATGAAGTCACCGACCTCATGTTTGCCTGGAAGGTCGTGCGTCACGTCAAATCAAATGCCATTGTCCTGGCCCGTAAACTCTCAGTAGTAGGCGTCGGCGCTGGCCAGATGAATCGCGTTGCCAGCGTTCATATCGCCGTAGAGAAAGCAGCAAAGCGGTCGCGCGGATCGGTGCTGGCATCAGACGCCTTCTTCCCCTTTGCCGATGGCGTCGAAGCAGCAGCAAAGGCAGGTATCACGGCAATAATTCAGCCCGGCGGCTCCATACGTGACGATGAAGCCATTCGTATGGCCAACCACTACGCCATAGCCATGGTCTTCACCGGTAAGCGCCATTTCCGCCACTAACCCTCATATGACCATTGCTACGACATCCTGACATCCCTGGGGTCACGACGCGGGTCAACCGTAGGGGCCGAGATGACCTTTAAAAAATAATTCGGGACACCTGTAGGGGCCGATTTATCGCGCCCACCGCCGATTTATCGGCCCTCGGTGCCTCTATCGCTATCCGGATTATTTGTGAAACTTCATTATCGGTCCCCGTGGATTTCCACTCTCCAGATGAAAAATGAACCAGCCAGGGCAGCGTTTCCGTCTCGTAGGGACGCAGCCGCATCCGGGGGGTGATGAAGGCAGCGTCGTCCTCGTCCCTCTGCCCTTGAAACCCCCCTGGTGCCTCCTATTCTCATCTCCCTCCCAATAAAAGAGCACATCCGCGACAATCACTTAACAAAAAAATAAATCGTCATACTAACGCCCACCACAATCACAAACCACCGTACCCAGCGTTGATCAATCTTGCGTGCAAAGTACGCACCCCCATATCCACCGATAATCGCCCCCAAAATCATCACTAGAGCTTGTGGCCATGCTACAACGCCCCGCATAATAAAAATGATCAGAGCAACTCCATTGATAAACGCCGCAAGCAGCGTCTTCATAGAATTCATCTCATGAATATTCTCCATGCCCATCAATCCCAGCGTCGCCAGCATAAGAATACCGATGCCACCCCCAAAATATCCACCGTAAATCGCGATAATTAACTGCAAGAACGCTATGCCAATCAGCGTAAACCACGATTGGCGATTTTTTTGTATCCCTTTACCGCGCAACCTTGCCATGATGGGACCACTAAACGTAAAAAGCACTGTTGCTAACAAAAGCAAATAAGGCAAGAGTTTGACGAAAGTCGACTGTGATGTACTCAACAAGAGTTCCGCGCCGAGCACACCTCCAATCAGGCTGGTGCCACTGAGCAGCAAGACTATCGATCGTCTCTGCTTGGCAAGCTCCTTACGATACGCCCATATGCTGGCGACGGCTCCTGGCCACAGCGCTACCGTACTTGTCGCGTTGGCACTAATAGGAAGGACGCCGGTTAATATGAGTGAGGGAAGCGTGATAAAACTCCCTCCTCCCGCAACCGAATTGAGCGTACCGCCTAGTATCGCTGCAACAAAAAGAATGCACCCTTGTAGAAATGTCATGAGAGAGAAAAACTCCTTAAAATCCTTTGCGGAAAATAGGGTATTGACAACTACCTATACCTGTAGTAATATACACCGTGTCAAGAGAACCGCCTGTATGTGCAGGTGAACCGGTGATTATAGCGAAGAGGGTACACCCGTTCCCATCCCGAACACGGCCGTTAAGCTCTTCAGCTCTGACGATACTGTAGGGGTAGCCCTA
>JBGQJX010000199.1:0-7580 GCA_041499255.1 Ktedonobacteraceae bacterium
CATTCCTTGGTCCAGGCTCTATCACCGTGACCAATATCAGCACGCGCACCGCCTCGCTCAATGCCGTCCCCGACGAGTGCAACATCTACATTGACCGTCGCATGCACCCCGCGGAGACAAAAGAAGTCGTGTTGAGCGAGCTGCATGCCCTGCCCAATGCTCACCTTGCTGAGATCGTTGTGCCAAGGTACGAAGTGCCAAGCTATACCGGCTTTACCTTTCCGGTAGAAAAAATCTTCCCCGCCTGGGCATTGGCGGAGGAGCATCCCTTTGTACAGGCGGGCAAGGCCACCTTCGAAAGCTGCTATGGCCGTCCCGCAAAAACTGGTAAATGGGTATTTTCGACCAACGCCACCTACTGGATGGGGAAGGCTGGTATCCCAACCATCGGCTTTGGCCCGGGCGAGGAACACTGGGCGCACACCGTCCTCGACCAGGTACCCGCCGCTGAAGTCATTCAATGCGCCGCTTTCTATGCTATGCTCCCACTTTTCTTGGAGGTAAAATGAGTAAACTGGCTGTAGTTGCCATTGGCGGCAACTCCCTTATCAAAGATGAAGCCCACAAGAGCGTCCCCGATCAGTTTGACGCTGTTCGCGAGACTACCGTACACATTGCCGAAATGATAGCCCAGGGCTGGAATGTCGTTATCACTCACGGCAACGGCCCGCAGGTCGGCTTTATCCTGCTGCGCTCGGAATACTCCCGCAACGTGCTCCATACCGTCCCGCTCGACTCCTGCGGCGCGGATACCCAGGGCGCCATTGGCTACATGATTCAGCAGGCGCTGCACAACGAATTTTTGCGCCGTGACATTCAGCGCCAGTGCGTCACTGTGGTTACTCAGGTGCTGGTCGACCATAATGACCCGGCAATGCAGAATCCGAGCAAGCCCATAGGTTCGTTTTACAAAGAGGATGAAGCCAGAGTCAAGATGGCGCAGGATAAATGGGCCATGGTCGAAGATGCGGGTCGCGGCTGGCGCCGCGTTGTCCCATCGCCACAACCCCAGGAGATCATCGAACGCGCCGCCATAGAAACCCTGATTAAAAATGATTTTATTGTCGTGGCGGTTGGTGGTGGTGGTATTCCCGTGGTACGAGATGATGAAGGCAATCTGTCCGGCGTTGAAGGCGTCATCGACAAAGACCTGGCCTCCAGCCTGCTCGCTACCAGGTTGAACGCTGACCTCCTGCTCATATCGACAGCCGTTGAGAAGGCCTCTCTTTATTACAACAAACCCAACCAGCAGGACCTGGATACCATTACCCTCAGCCAGGCCAGACGCTACTACGACGAGGGACATTTTGCCAAAGGAAGTATGGGACCCAAAGTACGAGCCATCATCAACTACCTCGAGCAAGGTGGCCGCGCTGCCCTGATCACCAAACCCGAAACAATTGGCAAGGCGCTCTCTGGCCAGACCGGCACCTGGATCATGCCCGAACAGTAGGCATCCGTAGGGGCCGATTTATCGCGCCCAGCGCCGATTTATCGGCCCTCGCTGGTTTTTCCGCTCTCCAGGTTAATAAGTTAAAGAGCATTATCGCGTCCCTTCCCACAGGGGCTCAGTTTAGAAAGGAAACCCAGAAATGAAAACAAATCTACGTGGAAGAGACTTTATCAGTACCCAGGAGTGGACCAGGGAAGAACTGGAAACTGTCCTGCACCTTGCCTTTGACCTCAAAATGAAATGGGGACTCGACCTCCCCACGCGTCTGCTCGAGGACAAAACCCTCTTCATGCTCTTCTTCTTCTCCTCAACCCGTACCCGTAACTCCTTTGAGGCAGGCATGACACGTCTGGGCGGCCACGCTATTTTTCTTGAACCCGACAAAATGCAGATCTCTCATGGCGATACACCCAAAGAAATCGGCAAAATCCTTTCCTCCTACGGACACGGTATTGCCATTCGCCACTGCGACTGGGGTGATGGCAACAAATACCTCCGTGACGTCGCAGAGCATGCGCGTATCCCGGTCATCAACATGCAATGTGATATATACCATCCCTGCCAGGCTATGGCCGATCTCATGACCTGTGTCGAGAAAAAAGGCAGTCTACAGGGGAAAAAAGTCGTCATGTCCTGGGCCTATGCCAAATCCTATACCAAGCCGCTATCCTTGCCGCAGTCGGTCATCCAGCTCTTCACCCAATTTGGCGCGGATGTCACCCTCGCCCACCCTCCCGAGTTTGAGCTGATGCCAGAAATACTACAGAACGCCGAAGATAACGCGCGCAAGACCGGGGGCAGCTTCCGGATTGTCAACGACATGGACGAAGCCTTTTACAACGCCGATATCGTCTATCCCAAGAGCTGGGGTCCGCTGGTCGCCATCAAGGAAGAATCAAAGATGGTGGACATCATCCGCCGCTACGAGAGTTGGATCTGTGACGAACGCCGTATGGCCCTGGCAAAAGAAGACGCCATCTACATGCACTGCCTTCCTGCCGATCGTGGTATAGAAGTCGCCGACGCCGTCATCGACGGGCCTCAATCAGTTGTCTATGACCAGGCCGAGAACCGCATGCACGCCCAAAATGCCATTATGGCGCTGACGATGGGTGGAAGATAGTCATACCAGGTTAAAAACACGATCAACTAAGTTAAGAGATAGTTGAACAGAAGAGGTACTACCGTTGCTTCCGCCGGTGTAGCAGATTGCTTGCATGCGCCAAGCTCTCTGCTCACATCAATTTGTGTACGTATCGGAAGCGAGACGCGGTGACCATAGTGAAAGTGATATCCTTGTCGTGCAATGAAAGCATAAGAAAGAAAGTTGTTCTGAGGGAAGGAGATTACATACGAGACTGTTTGGCCGTTAAAACCTCCTCCACAGTTTGGAGCAGAATTTCTTCTGTAAACGGCTTTGTCAAGTAACGGTCAGCGCCCTGGCGCAAACCCCATATCTGGTCAAGCTGTGTTTTCTTGCTGCTGACCATAATAATTGATAAATTGCGCTCCGGATCAAGAGCTCTAAGTTGACGGCATACACCAAAACCACTGACCCCTGGCAGCACAACATCGAGAATTAGACAATTTGGACGTTCGTTCAGCGCCTTTGATAATCCTTCGTTTCCATTAGCGGCGGTGAACACTTTATAGCCTGCCTTCCGCAAGGCATGAGCAATAAAAAGGGATGCGGTGGCGCTGTCATCAACAACAAGTACTTTAGGAGAAGTAACCACGAGATTTCCTTTCCGTATATCTAGACTACTGAATAGTAGTCTACTCTATCTTACGCCAACTATTTCTTTTTATTCATCTCTTTCCCTTGCATACAGGACTACTTGGCTATCCATCAGCTTTTTTGTTCCACTCAGCAGAAGAGCAGGAAAATCGCTGACTTGATACCACCACTGGAGTTAACGAATATAGTAGGGTCGACCCTAGCGGTCGACCTTGACGCTCTGCCTCCTTTCAGTAGTAATTCGTTTTGCACCTTGTTATAATAGCCTTTGCAATCCTGGTAAAGAGTGGAGGCGAAGTAATCATGAATCGACGTAATCAACGATGGCGCAAACAGATAGAAAATGTACGGTGGTACATACGCACTATTCCCTGGCCACTTTTCATACTCATCACCATCCTGCTGGCGCTGGCTATTCCCACTTTTTACCTTGGAACACATGCTGGCCAAAAAGTATTACCATCGATGACAAACTTTTTCTACAATCTCAGCGGCCCACCTCCAACTGCTATGCCTACGCCATTGCCTCCTTTTCCTTCCCTACTGCCTCAGGTAGGCTCGCTACTCTATACTGTCCGCGAAGGGGATTCTTGTGACGAAATACTGGCTGTTCAAATGCGCATGAACGATGCGGGCACAATTTTCAGTGACGTTAAGCCAAACACCGTTAAGGCGCTAAACGCCTCCATTGGCCAGAATTGCCATGCTTTACAATCGGGCATGGTATTGATCCTCTCCCCGCAGTATCCCTTGCTAGCCTTTGGCGGCCAGATTCTCAAAGTCGATATTTCCTCGCCCCAACAGGCATTGCCGACGCCCCTCATTAACGTGAATCACCAACAACAATTGGGGATCGATTGCTCTACTGGCTGCCAGCTTACTGTGCGCCTGGCTCCAGGAGTGCAGGTACAACTCTCCGTACAGACAGCCCTGCCGGTAAGAGTTGGTTCCTGGGTCTGGGCACAGGCTCAACTGGTCCGTAAGAACGTCAAGGGTTTTGCTGGCTATCCCTACGCCGATCCCCTTGCTACACTTAATGGCATGTCCCTTCGTGCCTGTGATCTCCAGGTTGACAACACACACGACGATAACTCGCTATCCTGCGACCAGCTCCAACTCAATACCATCGACGATGATGGCGGTGCCTGGCTCTTCGGCGTCACAGGACAGAGTTCACTCGACCACTGGAAATACCCTCTCCATTTGCCAGCAGGCACACGCGTCTTGCTGTGGTTGACCGGAAATCCCAACGGCGATTTACACTACAAACCCGGGAATCCTGTGTTTCGCTATGACGATGCAACACATATGTACATAAAAGTGTAAATTGACATACAGCTAAACCAGCCGTAGGGGCCGATTTATCGCGCTCACCGCCGATTTATCGGCCCCCCTTCGGTTGATTACCTACAAACATTTCATACACCCCGGTTCATCTAATCTGTTGAGAGGGGTCAACTTTCGTGGTATAGTTCCCTTAGAGTATGAGTATGTCACACCTTGATCAATCAGCACTAATTTTCTCTAACAACAAACCACTTATGAGGAGTTCGTCATGCTATTTACTAACGCCACCGTCATCACCATGAATCCCACTCGCGACATCATCACCGCTGGAGCAGTCGCTGTACAAGGGAACCGCATCGTGGCTGTAGGGAAAACCGGTGCGCTGCAACGCCAGTATCACGACGAAAAAATAGTTGATGTGCAGGGAAAACTCATCATCCCTGGTTTGATCGATACTCACGTTCACCTTGCCCAGGCCTTGATTCGTGGCTGCGCGGACGACATGGCTCTCATCCAATGGCTCTGTGATCGTGTCTGGGTTTTGCAGGGCAACTTCACCGGGGACGATGGCTATGTCAGTGCGCGCCTGTGTATAGCCGAAATGCTGAAATCTGGGACGACCACATTCCTCGAATCGATGCTTGCCCATCGTTACGGTTTTGATGGCATTGCCCGGGCAGTGCAAGAAAGTGGTATTCGTGCTTGCCTTGCCGGTATCGTCATGGATATTGGTACCTATGCCACACAGGCGAATTCCATGCATCCAGGCATGATTGAAGATCGCGATACCAGCCTGTTCGGCGTTCTCAATATGCATAGCAAATGGGATGGAGCCGCTGGAGACCGCATTCATGTCTGGTTTGGACCCCGCACCCCTGGCGGCGTCTCCTCCGAACTCTACCAGGAGATGAGCGACCATGCCCGCCAGCGCAATATGGGCATCACTATGCACCTGGCTGAAGTTGAAGCTGATAAGATTTACCTTAACGAAAAATTTGGCCTCTCGCCCGTTTATTATGCTGAAAGCGTTGGACTGCTCGGTTCAAGAACGGTGCTGGTGCATATGGTCTGGCTGAATCAGGATGACATCAATAAACTCGCTGCCACTGGAACCCATGTTTCTCACAACCCTTCCTCAAATAGCAAGCTTGCCTCCGGCGTGTGCAAAGTCCCGCAAATGCTTTCTGCTGGTGTCAACGTCGCGCTCGGTTGCGATGGCGGTCCTAGTAACAATGACTACGATATGATCCGTGAAATGAAACTTGCCGCTATTATCCATAAAGCCGTCACCAACGATCCATTGATCGTGCCGGCTGAGACGGTCCTTGAAATGGCGACCATTAACGGTGCGCGTGCCCTCGGCCTGGAGCACGAAATCGGTTCGCTTGAAGTCGGCAAGAAGGCGGATCTTGTCGTGATCAACCTCGATCGATTGCATACCACCCCGTCATTGAACCCCATCTCCACGCTGGTCTATGCTGCCACCGGCGGCGAAGTCGAGACCGTTGTAGTAGACGGGCAGATCGTTGTAGCGCAGGGTCAATTGCTGACTATGGACGAGGAATCAGTAAAGAAGCAGGCGCGTCTTAATGCAAACGCCCTTTACCAGCGCGCCGGTATTGAGCTTAGACCCAGGTGGCCAGTGCTTTGACGATCCCGAACACACGTTGGGACTCGCTTTATCGCGTCCCGCTCTTTAACTAGCACCGGAGAAAAAGTATGCCAGGACTGGAGGGGAAAACCCTCAATCGCTATACATTGCAACAGCTCGTTGGTAAGGGCGGCATGGCCGATGTCTACAAGGGGTACGATACACAATCTGGTCGCAGTGTAGCTGTGAAAGTCTTTAAGCGCGAAGACGAAGACATGCTGCGTCGCTTTATTCGCGAAGCACGCCTCATGGCCACCTTTCGTAATGAGCACCTTGTGCCTATCTACGATGCCGGCCAATACCAGGCTGAATATGACACAAGGTACTACATTGTCATGCCGTTTATGGAAGGTGGGACACTGCGCGCCCGTATCCGCCAGTCACCTCTCTCTTTAACCGAAGCTTGCCATGCCCTGAAAGATATAGCTGACGCCCTCGATTATATACACCAGAAGGGTATAATCCATCGTGACATCAAAGCATCGAACGTGCTGCTTGATGCCCATGGTAGGTACTACCTCTCTGACTTTGGTGTAGCTCGCATCTCTAGCGATGCTACTCAGTTGACCACAACGGGTAATGTCCTGGGCACCGTCGATTATATCGCTCCTGAGCTATTCGAAGACAATCACAGAGCTGATGCGCGTAGCGATCTATACTCTTTAGGTGTACTCCTATTTGAGATGGTTACCGGGCAACTCCCATTCTCGGCTGAAAACCAGCTTGTCCTGGTTACGATGCACATGCATATGCAGCCACCATCGCCTGGCAGCATTGTGCAAAATATTTCTCCCCAGGTCGAACGTGTCATCTTGAAAGCTCTAGAGAAGAAGCCAGAATCGCGCTATAGCAGCTCCGTTGAATTCGCTGAAGCATTCTGCCAGGCTGTTGCCCGCACTGGTAAGAACACAGGAATGAAGAAAGGGGATGCTTCTTTCAATGGAACACGTATCGTTGATAAACCAGGCTCCGATCCCCATCCACTAGTGCAGCCACCTCTGTCGCCTTCCGTTTCAGGAGGTCTCTCTGCGTCCAATCCGTCCCCACTGCCTGCGGTGTCACCTTCTCATTCCACACTGCGTGATAGTAATGCTTCACGTAGTGCTCCTGGCTCTGCACGGCCAAAAGTGGCCAGACACCGTACCAGGGTCACAATCGTCGTGTCATTTGCAGTGCTCTTGCTGTTGATCAGCCTTATAATGTTATTCTTTATAACTCAGACAAATAGCGGCAACACCCTTCTAGGAACGAATGCTAACCAGACGCAAACAACACCCAATCCACATACCTCTCCAACACTGAAACCGACAGCAACGCCTAACCTGACAGCTACCGCACAGGCTCTTGCTGCTGCCACGGCCACTGCCCATGCGCAGGCAACAGCCACAGCCATTGCTCACGTTACAGCCACTGCTCAGGCTCAAGCGCGTGCCACCGCAGGTGTGATCCAG
>JBGQJX010000200.1:0-7579 GCA_041499255.1 Ktedonobacteraceae bacterium
CTGAAGAGGTGGCGATGATGCGCCTGATCAACCAGGCGACAGCTCAAGGATTGGTCATGGCTCAACACTATAAAACCCGAGAGATTATGTTGTTCGCTCCGACTGGCGAAGTGCATCGTCATCCCGATATATCGCTCGTCCGTGCGTGGCTCCGTCACTATGCGGAATGTGGACGCTATGGCCGTCGCTGCTTTAATCAGACAGGGTTCGCATGTCCGTGCGTACCGGTGTTAACGCCATCCTATTACAGCGGTTTTTTCAACGGTGAGCGATAAACCGTCTTCATGGTTTAAGCGAATGGCAAGCCATTATTGGGGCAGCTATTGACATCCCTATTGGTAAAAGGTTGGAGCGGCAGCTGGCAAAGCGGTGCTATATTTGTTCGCAGTAATCACTGTAGGAAAAGGTGAGACGCGGGCGACCCAAGGGTCCCCACCCATCACCACACCGCCCCCGCCCCTACGAGACGAACAGGCCTTCAAGGGAAGGCCTACAAGCGGGACCTGACGCCTGCTTCGATGGTTCGGCGTGGGTCTATGACCCAGGGGCCTTCGGTGCTTAGCATGATTTCTAGGTTGTCGCCGGGGCCGGCGGTCATGTCGCGTTCGCCATCGAAGGCGAGGGCGACCTGGCGTTCAAGGTGGAGGGGCATGCGCTGGTTTGGGGTGAGGGTTTGGACTTGCCGGACGTGCAGGGTGGCAAAGAGTCCTGGGCCAATAGGGGCTTGCACAGTTTGGCCACCGTCACCAAAAACGAGGTGAAGTCCTGAGGGGGAATAGGCATCGAGTGGGTGAAGCATGCCTCCAATAGCGGATAAGCCGATGCTCCAGGGGTGGGCGCGGGTGAGGAACAACTCACTGATTCTGTTGACTTCCCAGATGGCGCGAGCGCCGATCACGCCGTCGGTTGCAACGGCAAGATCGACGAGTGCGAGGTCAACAGGCTCTCCGTTACGGTATATGTGTAGAACTTTGGAACGCCAGCAGGCTGCTTCGCGTGTGACGGCGCCGGTAGCGACCATGGCCGCTGCCAACCCTGCTGTCGTTCCTTCCTGAAATTCTGGGAAGACGTTGTTCGTGCCGGTGGAGATGGGCAGGATTGGGACGCGGCTGCCACAGCCCTTGAACACTGCCCGATTCGTGCCATCGCCTCCCAGCGTTACCAGGCAGCCGACCTCCAACTTTGCCATTTGTTCTGCCGCGCGGGTTGAGTCCTCCTGGTTGGCCTGGACGTTCATGGGGAGAATATCCACCTTGATTGTTGTGCTCTCTAAAGCTTCGATAGCAGCATAGCCAATGCCGAGCGATTCGGGCATAAAGAGGGCGCGCTCTACGCCTCCTGCTTCCAGTCCGCGCAGCAGACGACGCACGATGGCGATTTTCTCCTGGTTGGAGACGACCCATCCCTGGGCGACGATGCGCCGGATATCTTTGCCGCTTGCAGGATTCGCGATAATTCCTACTGTTATCATTTTTTTCTTTCAGGGGTGTATGAACTACTGGTGGGCTATTAGCCATTTGGATGCGGGTGGCGATAACGGTACAGGTGGGCCGTGGGGGCCGATAAATCGGCGGTGGGCGCGATAAATCGGCCCCTACGGTCGTAGTTGGTTCGCATGGTTAATTCCGTTCATTTGTTCATTGCATAATCGGCCCATATGGATTGCACGCGTACGGCTGGTTCATACAATGTTCTTTCAGGGAGCACTGGATTTGAGCAGATTTGCTAAGGCTGTTGTTACCGCGGCGGGTTGCTCAACGGGTGTGGCGTGACCACTGTCGGCAATTACCTGTAACTGTGCCCCTTGAATGCCGGTAACGAGTGCCTCAGACAATGCTGGAGGCGCTAGCTGGTCATTTGCTCCAACCAGGATCAGTGTTGGGCAGTGTATTTGTGAGAGGCGTGAACTCACATCGGCTTTCGCGACCATGCGGGTGGCAGCAGCGATGCTGGCGGCGTCGCTGGCAAGGATGCCCTTGCGGACGGTTGCAACTACTTTGGGATTTGTTTCCAGAAAGTGCGGTGAGAATGTGCGCTCTATAAGTGTACCGGCAATGGCTGCCATGCCGTTGAAACTCGCGGTACTGGCCATTTCAAAGAACATGTCGCGCGTGGCTTGTGGGAAACTCGCGGTAGTGTCGAGCAGCGCCAGGCTTGTGACCAGTTCTGGATAGGTGGCGGCAAGTTCTATGGCAATCATGCCACCGAGCGAGAACCCGGCGAATGTTGCTTTTTCTATACCGAGGGCAGCCAGAAGTCCGACGAGGTCGGTCATGTGTTTGGCGAGGGTATGCGCGCCTATGGGCCGCTCTGAGGCCCCATGCCCGCGTAGATCATAGCTGATCACCTGGACGCCTTCCAGTTGACTTTGATCCAGCCATGCCCACAGTCCCATACTACTGGCCAGGCCATGAATCAGGACAAGAGGGCTGCCTGTCCCGATGCGCTGCACTGCCAGTTTAATACCATTGGCGGAGATTTTTTCCAGCTCTCCACCCGCTTCCGCGCCGGTCGCAACTGGCGCTTTGCGCTCAGCTCCCTCAGTAGCGGCAATTTGACCTATTGGCGCGCCGACGTCCAGATCTTCGCCTTCTTCTGCCAATACCGTCAGTACCCCACTCACTTCAGCTTCAATTTCGCTATTGAGTTTGTCGGTTTCGACCTCGCAGATTGGCTCGCCGGCTGTCACAGTGTCGCCACTTTGCTTGTGCCATTGCACCACTTTACCGGAGGTCATGGTCATACCGAGTTTGGGCATAAAGATAGTAATCACGTCCATCGTGCCCGCTCCTTATTCTATATCGAGACAAAGGCGGGCGATCTGCACGATCGCCCGTCCTTGACCACATCTACTTGCCACAAACTGCCCGCGCTGCTGCTACAATCTTCTCCGGACTGGGAAGATAGGCATCCTCGAGCACAGGGCTGAATGGGACGGGACTGTGAGGAGGGGTCACAAGACCCACAGGGGCATGCAGGGAACTGAACCCTTTGCTGGCGACGATACCGGCGATGTGTGTGGCAAGGCCGCACACGGGGTTGGACTCGTCTGCCACCACGAGACGACCAGTTTTGGCCACTGAATTGAGAATGGTGGTCTCATCCAGGGGTGAAATGGTACGGAGATCCACCACTTCAGCGTCGATGCCATCCTTTGCCAGTTCTTCCGCTGCCGCCAACGCGTGACGGGCGGTCATGCTTACTCCAACCAGGGTGACATCTTTGCCTTCGCGGGTAACAGCCGCCTTACCAATAGGCACTACATACTCGCCTTCGGGTATCTCGCCCTTGATTTGATATAAGGCGATGTGCTCGCAGAAGATGACCGGGTTGCCATCGCGCAACGCGGCAGTTAGCAGTCCTTTGGCATCGGCAGGATTTGATGCCGCCACGACTTTGAGGCCTGGTATGTGGGCAAATATCGGATAGAGGGTTTGTGCGTGCTGAGCCGCGGCGCGGAATCCACCACCAATGATGGTACGGACGACCATGGGGATGGAAGCTTTGCCGCCGAACATGTAGCGTATCTTGGAGGACTGATTGAGCAAGGAGTCCATACAACTGCCGATGAAGCTACAGAACATCAGCTCTGCGATGGGTACCATGCCGGTAGCGGCTGCTCCAACGGCGGCGCCAATATAGGCTGACTCAGAAATGGGGGTGTCGCGAATACGCTCGCGTCCAAACTCCTGTACCAACCCTTTTGTCACGCCCAGAACGCCTCCCCAGGCTTCATCCTCTTCCAGGTGCTCCAGGGTTGCTCCTCCTGCTACATCCTCACCCATCAAGAATACGCGCGGGTTGCGGCGCATCTCCAGGCGAATTGCTTCGTTAATCGCTTCCGCGAAGGTTACGGTCTTCGTTTTCATCTGTACTGCCATGGTTCTGCTTCTTTCGTAATCTCAAGCCAGCTAGGAGACGGCTACAATGTAGACATCGGTGTCCAATTCGGACAATTCAGGATAGGGGCTGCGATCTGCGAAAGCAACAGCACCTTCGATCTTTTGTTGCACCCGGGCATCAATGGCATCGAAATCCTGGGCGGTCGCCAGGCCCTGCTGTATGCCGGTTTCGTGGAGGTTTTTGATGGCATCATGCGCCATCATCTTCTGCTGCAACTCATCGGTCTTGTAGAGTTGCTGATCGCCTTCGAAGTGACCATGGTAGCGGTAAGTCTTGCACTCTAACAGGCTTGGTCCCAGGCCTTTGCGAGCGCGATTGATGGCCTCTTGCGCCGCTTCATAGACGGCCAGCACGTCCATACCATCGATAGACGCGCCAGGGATACCATAACCAGCAGCGCGGTCGGCGATGTTTTCAATGGCGCAGTGATACGAAACAGGAGTGGATTCAGCGAAGCCATTATTCTCTGCCACAAAAACAACTGGGAGTTTCCAAATAGCGGCGAGGTTGAGAGACTCGTGGAACGTGCCCTGTTCGGCGGCTCCATCGCCAAAGAAACAAATGCAGACGTTATCGGATCCCCGCATCTTGGCGGACAGTGCCGCGCCGCAAGCCAGGGGCGGGCCACCTCCGACGATGCCATTGGCGCCCAGCATGCCCTTGCTCACGTCGGCGATGTGCATGCTGCCGCCCTTGCCTTTACAGAGCCCGGTTGCCTTGCCGAAAATCTCTGCCATCATCCCGTCAACATCACACCCTTTGGCGATGCAATGCCCATGTCCCCTGTGCGTGCTGGTAATGGTATCGCCCTCTTTCAGGGATGCACACACACCAGTAGCTACGGCTTCCTCGCCGGCATATAAATGCACAAAACCGGGGATTCGCCCGCGCGCGAATTCATCTTTGACGCGCGTCTCGAAATCGCGAATAGTCACCATTGTCTCATACAGTTTTAAAACTGTGTCACGATCGATGTTCATAGGTTGCTCCTGAAAATACTATGCGCATAACTAAGCGACAACAGCGAGAGCACTCAATCTTTCCCTATTCGTTGGGAGGCTGTGAAGCGAAAAAGAGATGATGCTCTTTTTCTATCCTTTCTTTGGAAAATAAGATGCCTCTGACTTATTAGGGGATGAGTATTGAATGATCCGACGACAATGAAGATGAAGAGAAAGAATCTCCCTCTTCGGTTAAATTACCTCTCTCATAACCAAATATTACAAATGATTTCACAGAAAGTCAATGGAGATTGTTCAGGATTGACCTCAAGGGCCTGGCTTTGTTAGCAGACTGTGACGTGGCGGGCCTGCTATTGTGAAGTGCATTGTTTCGTCGTCAGGTCACACTGGAGCGTGACCTTTTCGAAGTGTTGACTGATGAGCGCGGAATTTGAGACTGTTGGCAAGCTGATGGGATAGCCATACTTCTGCAAACCGCCACCCTTATCGTAGTATGCCATGATTGGGCCGGAGATACTATAGCCGGTATAAATGTAGTAGCGACCTCCATCCGCTGTCGGGAGGGTGTTCTCTTTCTGGTCACTGGCGAAGTAGTTCCACAGGTAATCAAAGGGGATAGGATTCTGCGCTGTATCCAGGTCATGCGGCGATACCCATTTAAAATTGTCGAAGCCCCAATTCATCAAATCGCGCATGTCAGTCCACCAGTTATTGGTATGCATCGTGACACCGATCAAGTGATGATGGTTGCGGGTGGTTGAGATGACCTGAACAAAATTGGCGGCACCGTCGTATCCCGGTTTTCCGCCGTCAACGCCTGGATACCACCAGAGGAACTGGTTGCCGTTCACAAGCGGTATTACTGAGTGGTTCCCTCCCTGGGGGATGATGTAGGTCAGAGTTCCTGAAATCTTATGAATGATAGGATTGCTCAAACTATATTGACCCAGGATAGCGAGATCGTGCGCGCTCGAGTAATGGCCAGTTGCCGGGAGGCCGTGCGGGTTCATGTAGTGGGTATCGTAGAGGCCGAGTTGCTTCGCGCGCTGGTTCATCTCAGCGACAAAGCGCGGCAGGCTCCCGGCGAGGCCATCGGCTATAGCGATGGCAGCGTCGTTGCCAGATTTAAGGAGCAGCCCGTACATCAATTCCCGCAAGGTAAAGGTTTCACCCTTCTTGATGCCGACGACGGTACTATCGGCGCTCAACTGGCTGATATCGTTGGCTATGGCGGGGGTAATCGTAATGTTTTGATCGAGGTTCCCTTGTTCCACGGCCAACACCGCTGTCATCAGCTTCGTCGTGCTCATCATTGGCAGATGCGTAAAAGGATTATGAGCATAGAGAGTCGCACCCGTGTCGGCATCCAGCAGGTAGGCGGATGTGGCAGAGACCGGTGGGGGAGGATGATCTGTGTCTTGCGGGATGATGACCAGCTCGTGGGGATTTCCCGTGTGCTGTATGCCCGATGGAAGTGTGCCGGGATTGTTGTTGGTATTGCCAAAAGTGAATACGCTGTACTGTGTATGTGACAGGGATTGAACGGCGTTGAAGATGACAGCTCCGACAACCACGAGAACGAAGAGCAGCCCGCAGAGGATGAGGACAGGTTTGCTGGCGCGGAAATGCACACGTTGATCGCGCTGGGTGCGTTTGGATAGATCGCGCTGGGTGCGGTGGGCCGGAGGAGGTGGCGCATATACAGATGGGGCCCGTTTCTTTGCCGCAAGTATGGTGTCTGGAGGTTGTTTCCGGACGCGAACAACCTCTGGTTGTTGTTTTTCAGTGCTTTCCTGGTCTTTTGTAATTGACTCAGGAAATTGATAGGGTGTGCGCGAAGCTCGTCTGACCTTTGGAATCTCCGGGCGATCAGCGTCTGTGTAATCCATTGGAGGGCGCCTGTAGTTCGGGTAGGTTGCTGCCTGGCGCCTGCGCCGCGGAGGTTGATATTGGGGCTGTTCATCTTCTCGTGGCGACGTTTTAGGCATGAATTACTCTCGTTCTCTCCATCTCATTGAGTCTTTCTCTATTCTACATGGTAGTGTAGCATAGCAGAGGTATCCTGTCGAGGATATGTGCTTGTACCATGAAATACCATGCACTATATTACTTTTGCCCTTGACTACAAACAACACGCGTGCTACTCTGCTATCATTATAAAAACCTCATCGTTGCATAGAGCGAGGAGCCTCCATCATGCGTATAAGAGCTGCGGTTATTCAACTTAACTCACGGAATGACCCCGCTGAGAACCTGGCTACAGTAGAGCATTTCTTAGATCGTGCCGCCGCTATGGGCGCGCAGTTTGTAAGCCTTCCGGAATTCTGGATGTATCTCGGACCATACGCGGGCTTTGACGAAGTCGCTCAAACGATTCCCGGGCCTGCCATTGCTCGTTTGCAAGAGAAGGCGCGCCGGCATAAGATGATTGTCCACGGCGGCAGCATTGTCGAGCATTCCACTAAGGTACCGGGTAAATTTCATAATACCAGCGTTCTGATTAATAGAGATGGTGAGATAGTCGCGCAGTACCGGAAAATCCACCTCTTCGATGTTGACCTGGCCAACGGGGAGAAGCACTACGAGTCTGAACGGATCGTGCCGGGTGACCAGGTTGTCACCGCTGAAGTTGATGGTATCACGTTCGGCTTAACGGTCTGCTATGATCTGCGTTTTCCCGAACTCTACCGCTCTCTGGCACTGCAGGGTGCGCA
>JBGQJX010000201.1:0-7533 GCA_041499255.1 Ktedonobacteraceae bacterium
CAGTTCTCGTTGTACTAGGTGTAGGAGGAGCCTTGGCAGTTGTGTTCATTCGACGACGACAGGCAGTGGCAGTGGCAACAAATGCTCAAGAGAGTGCAATATATGCGAAGCAAGCGGCAGTGAATGCCACCAGCCTATTGAGTAAGCAGATTGAAGATTTGTCGCCCCGAATTGAAATTCTCCTGGCACTTATTCCTGAAGTCACGGCAACCCAATTACATGGTTTGTTTGAAGCCGCAAAGGAGAAAGCAAGTAGAGTACAAGAGCGCTTAGGTAACCTGCTGGGGAATCCTGATACAAACCCTAACAGTAAGACATTACAGCTTGAACACTACGCGCAGATGCAGCGTGACTATCAAGAGGTTTACAACGAAGCGCAAGAACCTCAGTACTTGCTGCATACGGCTGAAACCGCTGTTCAAAGGCTTGAGAGAAACCCACAAGAACAGATTGATTTTCAACAGCTAACAACGCAAGGTCTTCCCCAAGGGTATCGGCGCATTTCCCGACCAGGCTACCCCTCAGAATCAACATGGTCAGGTCGATAACAGGCAGAGCACTCGAACATTGAAAGGGGATATAAGCATTAATCTTCGAACACCTGGCATAGAGACGTTGCTCATCTGATTGCTAATAAGCAACGATCAAAAACATTCATGAAAAGGAGAAGTAACTCATGGAAACTCTTCGTCAGAAAGCACGAGTTTTATCTTTGGCATGGCTCCATCAAATTGCCGATGCAGCGATTGATATGCATTCAATTCCTGTTGTGCAGCAATATATCCGTGATTTGGAACAAGCCATTGTCGAATTACGTGAAGCACAGGCGGAAAATGCTGGGGCAATCGCTGGACTCAATCGGCAGATAAGCCAGCTTCATCAGCAGGAGGCAACCCTGAATACTCAGGCAGACGCACTTCTGCAGTTGCATCCCCCGCGTGAAGATTTGGCTGCAACAGTCGAGCAGCGCCTTCAAGAAGTGGAAAGTAGTCTTACACCGCTCAACAACCAGTTTGAAAAAACTCAAGCTATTCAAGCTCAATATGAGCAGGTTATGAGTGCCCTTGAAGCGAAGCACGCGACGATGATGCGTCAACTACAAACCCTGCAATCGTTGGATACCTCTGCATCAGCAGAGGAGCGTGCTGCGCACGCACTTCATGCTGTGAGCAGCGCACTTGGTGGAACGTCATCTATTGACGACATTACGGCACGTATCCAAAGCCATGCCGATGTTGCTCATGCCCGTTTACAGCAGGAAATGGGAGCAGTGACGCCGCAGCCAGATCCCGTTGCTGATGTCTTGGCACAATCTGCAATGCAGCAGCGGCTTGCTGCCCGCAAAGCACGTCTTGGTCTTCTTCCCCCCGGAAGTACTATCGTCACTGAGATGCCGAAGCAATAGCTTGCTTTAGCCTTTGAGAACCTCTATAGGATAATGTTGGCGAATTGGATTTTCCAGTTTGGACATATAAGCGCGTGAGCTCAGAAAGGCGCTGGTTATTGAATTCGCCAACAGTGTCTCATTTGATGAAGAGCCAAAAGCGAGGCAAATTCGTGAAACAAGAAACTACGGCTAGCTGGCTAAGGCCCTTGCACGAAACACATACAAGGGCCTTGACAAGTTAGAGATGGTATCCTGGAGGGTATGTTCCTCCTATTGGGCAGTAAACGAACCCGACGTGAGCGTATCGTTCGAGCTGGCGTTGGTTTGATCACTTGCCTGATTGGCGCTTCCTCCCATACTCAGTCCACCGCTCACGGTGAATGTGGGTTGATTACAATTGGGGGTTGCTGTAAAACAATCCGAACCTCCACTGGTAGGTGCACTGGCAACCGCGAAAGCAGGAAATGCTGAGCTACCTACAAAGGAGGTGGAGATGTAATCAGCGACCATCCTACCCTGGGTAGTATTGGGGAGCCAGGAGAGTGTCATGGGTCCAGCAAGCTGCGTATTCGAGGCCCATGTGGCTCCCCCATCCGCTGATGTCGAGGACCCCACATCAAGCTGGCAGTTGGAGGCGGTGCAGTTCGCATTCGGGTAGAAGTAGTAAGTCACCGCTATATGTGCCGAACTCCCAGATGTTGACCTGTCAACGGACAGACCAGGGATGAAGTGATCCACCCCGCTCCCCCTCGCATCAAGTGGAATACGTGTCAGCTTTGACCAACTCTTGCCGTCGGTGGAGGTGCTCAGCACGAGATCACTGGCGTTACAAGTAGGTTCAAAATGACAGTCCGACCAGACGACATAGACTTTGCCCGACCCGTCAATTTCAGCGGAGGGCAGTGGGATACCGGCGCGAAGTCCCCCAGCCGGAGCATGGAAGGCCACCCTGGCGACGATATTTGTTTTGCTCCAACTTGCCCCACCATCAGTGGAGGTGAAGGAGACAATGAGAAAATTGCGACCCGCGAAGCCGTTGATCGGCACAATTACGGTCCCGTTAGGCTGCACGAGCGGCTGTCCACCGATGCCATGAGCTTTGTTGGCGGTCGCCTGTCCTGCTCCCCACGTTAGTCCGCCGTCCTTAGAGGTACTCATCTGGATCAGATCGCCTAACGTGTTGTCATCAAACTCAGTGTAGCAGTTGCCGAAGAACGGACTGCTGGCCGAATTATCGCAGACGGTCCAGTTCTTATCGTTAAAATGCCCATCAGCATTCACCACGACGGGAACGCTCCAGGTCAGTCCCCCATCGGTCGAGCGGCTGACATCCACATCGACAGGACCGCTTGGACTCTTAATACCTAGATAGGAGATGATCCAGACATTGTGCTTGGCGTCAAAGGCCACTGAGGCGTCGCTGGCACGCGCATAGGGGCCCGGTGGTGTCGAGTTGACAGTGGTGCCAGGCAAGAAGCCATTGTTAAAGCTACTCCCACCATCGCTGGATGTCGCGAACCCAATGTCGGAAGCACCACCATTGAAGAAGCGGCCCACCTGAAAAGCGGAAACGATAGTAGAACCAGAGGCAAAGGTGTCAGGTTCGACTTCCGTTGCGTGCTGGCTGTCGGTGTTGGTAAAGGTGTCAGTACTGAGTTTGAGAAGGGTCACATTAGCAAAAGCCAGGATGGTTGACGAGAGTGCAAATACAAGAGCCAGCGTCATTGCTATGAGGCCATGCATTGGCCATCTGAATCGCGAAATAAGAGACTTCATTGTTCCTCCTTGAAGCAAATCTACTCAAATAGCGTACGTTAGAATAAGCAATATCCAGTGGATGACAGCTTTACGGGTTTGGCACTACGATTACTCTTCCCATGAGCCTGACACGACAAAAAGTGATAGTGTACCAATGACGATGAGGAACACCTGTGCAAAAGTGTATCTAACATTCCCCCCTATAAGTGTAATTAATCGGTATTGTATTGTCAACCTACGAAAGTAGGGCTTCAGACATTCAACCTCTGCATATCTATACGGAGAGGAGTTACACCGGGGCAAGTGGCACAAGGCCCAAGTTCTATTTAAATTTATTTGCCCTTTTCATGTCACATTTTGGTCTATGCTACGATTATAGTATGTGATCATATGAGGGTGGAGAAAGAACGCATGCAACAGCACGATGAATGTACGCAAGAGAAGAGCGCAGCCGCTGCACTTTATGATCGCTATGCATCCAGTATCTTTGCCTATGCGAGACTGTATACACCTTTATGGGAAGATGCGGAGGACGTGACACTGGAGGTCTTCACGGCAGCACTGGAGCAGGAGAATCTTATAGCATTAACTGAGCGACAGCAACTCGTCTGGTTGCGCCGCGTTGCGCATAACAAACTGGTGGATCACTATCGTCGTGTCGTGCATCTCCCTGCTATCCCATTAGAACAGGTGATGGAGACAGTGCGCACCGAAGAAGCACTTGCCCCTGAACAGATAGTGATGCGAGGCGAGGAGCTTGAACGGCTCTTCCAGGCTGTGAGGAGCTTAACTTTATTTCAACAGCAGCTTTTACAGTTACGCTTTGGGGAAGGACTGCGTTTTGCTGAGATCGCAGTGTTACTCAACAAACGCGAAGCAACCGTACGGAAACTGTGTTCACGTACCATTGCTCTCTTACGGACAATCTACGAACAGCAGTAGAAAGGAATAGTGTCATGGCAGACTTTGATGAGCTGCTTCCTGAAGAAGCGGATGAGCAGAATCAACGCCTCATGCATGATCTTCGTCGTATCTACCGCACGGACACCCAAGCCGTTGAGCATCTTGCCCATATGCGCCACCGCCTGCTGTCAAACGATGATAGCTCTGCGTATGACCACGAGAGCACGCAGCAGCACTACACGCCGCCAACTATACAGCAAGTACAGCCGAGCACCAGGAACGCGAAGCATACTCGCTTCGCTGTTGCCGAGGAAAGGTCATGGCAACGTCGCCTCGGTGTACTTGCGGCCGTCTTGTTAACGGTATTACTGGTTGGCTCGCTACTACTTGTATTGAGCCTGGCACGTCGAAGTAGCGAGGGTACGCCAGGAAATACTCTCCATCCCTCGAAACTAGTAGGAGGTTCAGGCAGCTTGATCTCTCTTCACATGATTGATCTCACGACAGGCTGGGCCTTGAGCGAGCATGCGGTACTGCGCACCACGGATGGAGGTCTCCAATGGAAGAATGTCACACCACCAAACACTCTATTGACACGGGAAAGTATCGCAGAATTCCTCACGGCTTCCCTGACATGGGTAGCAACATCACAAGCTAATGGAACAACAACACAGGTCTTACGAACTACCGATGGTGGTCAGACCTGGCAGCAGTCGATTGTCCAGGCGACTTTCTTAAGACAAATCACCTTCATCGACTCCCAGCATGGCTGGATACTCTCCGGTTGGGGAGCCACTGGAGGAGCGGCAGAGGCAGTCAGTGTCTTCCGTACCAGTGATAGTGGCAAGACCTGGAGGAACGTGTCCAGTGCACTTCCTGCTTCAACGGATACACCTCCACCTGGTCATCTCCCGTTTGGTGGCCAGAAATCAGGAATACATTTTCTGAATGTGTCCACGGGATGGATCACCGGCACTGTGGTGGTGAATGATCTTGCCTGGCTCTATGTAAGTCATGATGGGGGTTCTACTTGGTATCAGCAATCGCTATCACTGCCACCAGGGGTACCATCTGCGCAACTCTCGCTTATCTCACCCACGTTTTTCTCGGTCACGGACGGGATTCTTCCGGTCATTTTTTCAGACGGTGTCACGGGGAGAGGAATTGCCACGGACATCTACGTGACGCACGATGAAGGAACGACCTGGAAGAGTACCACGCCCCTCCCGCTCGCTGCTGTCGCGATCGACTTTGTGGATAGGCAGCATGGATGGGCAACCGATGGAATGATCGTCTATAGAACCAGCGACGGTGGGCAACAGTGGATAAAGCTTTCTCCCGGTGCGACCTTCAAGCAGGTCACCTCGCTCGACTTTGTTTCCAGCACCCTCGGTTGGGCGATTGGTGGGCAAGGCAAGAACTCCTCCCTCTTGCTCAAGACCACCGACGGAGGACAGACCTGGACGCCGATTCCTTTCATGATTTCGTGAGAGCTATTCGGCAGGGAGAAAACGTCCCCTCGCCAGATTGTTCGCAATTGCCGGTGGGCTATGCCAAGATGAACGTGAAAGAGGGCCTGGCGCGAGGCGTCTCGCGCTATGGTGGAGCCGGTTGCCAGGAGCACAGAGATGGCATCAACTACATCGTTCCATACTTTTTATTGCGGTTTCACCACCGTTTTATAGTAGTCACACCAATCCGTCACCACGCACTGGTTGCAGCGCGGATACTCATACACACAGATCCGCTGCCCATGCCTCAGTAGCGCCTTGTGAAAATTATAGATACTGCGCGCATCCTGCGGCAGCAACGCCTGCAAGAGCGCGTGCGCCTGGTCCGCCGTCACCTTCTTACCAATCAGACCCAACCGTATAGAAATCCTATGCACATGCACATCGACAGGTAGCAAGGGTTTCTGGCAACTAAACAACAGCACACATGCAGCCGTCTTCGGACCAACACCCTCCAGGCGGCTGAGCCACGCGGCTCCCTCCTCCGCAGGGAGATCCCGCAGAAAATCAAGCTTGAGTTCGCCGCGTTCTTCAGTAATACGGCGCATCAATGCCTGCAGGCGGGGCGCCTTGACCTCCGGAAAGTTGACATTCGCTATCGTCTCCTGCACCTCGCTCGTCGGCGCGTCCCGCACCGCCTCCCACGAGCCAAACCGCCGCAAAAGACTATCATACGCCGCTGCTGTCTGCTCATCGCGCGTGCGGTGCGAAAGAATGATATCAACAAGCATACTCATCGGGTCTTTGCTTGAAAATGGCTCTATCCCATACTTTTCCGTCAGCCGCAGTGTTACCTCGATGGCTTTCACTGAAAGCGCCTCAACATCAGGCGAGGGGTAGCCATAATCAGCGGGATTCCGCTCATTTCGAGATGTTTGTTTCACAGCTGATACATGCCTTCCTACTGAAAAATCTTCTGAGTCACCCCAAAATCCAACTTCGCCACCTCCCCCAACGCATTTTTCCCACCCTTCGCCACAATCTCCCGCCCCATAGTTATCACCAACTCATCCGAATCCCCTCTCGGCAATTTTTGCCCCATCCGCTGCGCTAACTTGCCCATATACCGCATATATTCAGCCTCAGCAACAATATTAGCAGCCACTACAGCACTATCCATTTGAGAATCCGTGCTCTGTTCTAAGGTAATCTGATGCCCTTTCTTCCCCAATGCCTCCTCGATGATAGCCTCGTCGCCAAACTGAGGCGCAACCACCATCTCACTCTTCGCCTTCTCCAGCATGGTCTCAATCGCCCGCACATTGCCCCACGCCCAGACACTATCCTGCCTCTGCACTTTCGCAAGCGCCTCGTTGTAGCGCTTAGGTCCGATCGTTACGAGAGTGTAAGGACAAATCGCCCTGATTTCTTCCGCCTTTGCCAGCAGTAGTTCGTCGCTTAACGGTGTAGTATCGTGTAACCCGAGCATACTGAACTGCGCTTCGGCCCAGGCATCCACGTGGATCGCGCTGATTACCAGCGGCCCAAAGTAATCTTCCTTGCCCGCCACTCCTAACATAATGCTCTCTCTCACCGTTGGTTTAGAGATTGATGCTGTGACTGCTTGCTCTACTGACACCGGTTTCTCTATTGGCGGCATATCTTCAAAAGGCAGTGTCACTATCCCCGTTTTCTGCGCCGCTGCCGTACTGCGTTCTTCCTTCCACCTGCCAAGCTCATCCCATAAAGCTCCTTGCTTTCCCTGAACCAGTATCTTGCCACTTGGGTAGAAATCCACATTATTCCTGGTGAAGCCATCGTATACCACTACACGGTAGCCAAAGTCGATTTCCTTCTCCTCCACAATCTGCCATCCCTTCCGGGAAGCATATTCGAGTAGGGATCGTATCGCCGCCTCGTGCGCCTCGTAATCCCTCTTTTTCTTCGCCATCTCAAACCCTTTTGATATATAACCAGCTGATACTTCATATATACCCCAAAACAAGGTGTAATAGGAAATCCAGTTTCATACCA
>JBGQJX010000202.1:0-7533 GCA_041499255.1 Ktedonobacteraceae bacterium
AAGATCGCGGATACCTTTGCGTTCAACCATGTGCGGCGAAAGCTGACCCTCCATCAACGTATTCGCGAGAATAGTCGTCTTCATTACGGCGTCCCAGCCATCGAGGTCGTACCATGGGTCTGCTTCAGCGATACCCATTTTCTGGGCTTGAGCTATTGCCTCATCTCGTGTATAGCCCTGCTCGATCATGCTAAGGACAAGGCTACTGGTTGCGTTAAGCAGGGCACGAAAAGAGCGGATATTCACTCCTTGGAGAGTAAATTGCGCGAGGTTAATGAGTGGGAGCCCATCCATCACTGTCGATTCAAAGCGAAACTGTGCATGCTGGCGGCTTGCCAGCGTTTGCAGTTCCGCCAGGGCGTAGGCAACAGGCCCCTTGTTAGCAGTAATGACATCCAGTCCCGCCTGAAGGGCGCTGCGAATGTAACTCAGGGCTGGCTGTCCACTTTGGGGATTGAGCGTCGTAAGTTCGATGAGTATTATTGCCCCAGCCGATGTACCGGTTTTGATGAATGATTCCGTATCATCTACAGAGATACTGGCGTTGATGAACTTCTGGAGAGGATCTGTCTCTTGTGCCAGCAAAGAAACCTCTATTCCCTGAGGGTGGATGTGGAGGCCTCGACTCCGCGTACCGATGCCGCTGATTACCGGACGGACGCCAAGTTCATTGCCTAGCCATTCGCTGCGAGACGCGAGCAATGGGAGGAATGCCTGGGCGACGTGGCCGTACCCTAACAGTAAGAGGCGTACAGCAGGAAGAGAAGTATCGCTCATGTTGTGCTACCTAAACAGGAGCAGGACAAATATAGCAATCACAACCAATAGAACTATTATTGAGGCTACAATGAAAATTCGTAAGGGTCTGTTGAAACCAGAAGCTTTCGCAGGTGGATTACTCATCCTTGGCGACGGAGAGGCTGCCGGTGATTGCTTGGCATTTTTGGGAGCAGGATTATTGTGAACTTGTGCCTCTGATTGTGCTGTCTTGCCTGCCTGGGAAGGCATGGTAGGTGAATTGACCACGGGTGACTGCGGTTGTTGCGGGTAGGTCAGAACCCTCGCCTGCGCTTGTTGCTTGATAATCATGGTTTTCTCTAACGAAGCATCGATGGCAGAGGGCTTATCCTGCGATGATGTTTTATTGATTTTTGGTTCTGGATCTGCAATTGCAGTTGGGGCGCTCGCTTTAAAAACATTACTGAGCGATGAGCCACAACGTGGACAGAAGGAAGACTGTTGCTGTAAGGATGCACCACAACGTGGACATACCGGCGTTTGCGCCGGGCGATTCACGGGTTGGGCTGGAGGATTATTCGCTCCACCCGGCGATGTCTGGTTGGCATTTTCTTTGGCGCGCTGGATCGTCTCATAGATGAGAGGCAGGTCGGGTTGAGTGCTATTAGGATCTACTGGGCGCTGCGTTGGAGTAGGTGACTGAGCTGACGAAGCTGGCAAAGCAGCCATTACCCTACTCAGGTCACTGCTAAACTCAGCAACTGTTGGATAGCGATCTTTCTGCCTCATCGCCATTGCGCGTTTGATAATAGTATTGAGCTGATCGAGCAGTGGCGGTGGTAAAGTGCCGAGTTGCGCCAGGTGGCGGATATGGCGAGGCGCTGGTTTAGTGGGCTTTGTGACGCCTAATCTGAACTGCCGACCAGCATTCGCTTCTGCGTTATCTTCAGGAGGGTTTTTTGCGAGTATCTCTTGTAAAGATGGGAGATCAGGCGATCCCTGTTGTATAGATTGATTGCGTGAGGAGACGCTCGGAGGCTCGTGGGCGGTTAAAGCAAAATAGAGCGTAGCGCCAAGAGCATAGACATCCGAACGAACGTCCGTACCTGTACCGCCAGGGTATTGCTCTTGCGGGGCGTAGCCAGGTGTGCCCTGGTGACGAATGAAAAAAAGAGTTCGTGCGCCATCGGCTGTAGCTTTTGCGTTACCCAGGTCGACCAGAATGGCCGTGCCGTCAGGCATAATGCGGATATTGTCAGGTTTGATATCACGGTGAATGACCACTGGCTGCTGGGAATGAAGGAACTGGACCGCGTCACAGACTGAAAGAACCCAGCCTATGATCTGGGGGAAAGGTATGATCTCATTGCGCTGGCGTGCAATGCGGATGCGATCGGTTAAATCGCTGCCTTCAATATAGCTAAGTACGACAAAGTAATGGTTGCGCTCATCAAAAGCCTCCTGAAAGGCTGGAAGATTCGGGTGATGTAACTGGCCTAGAACTTTTGCCTCATGCTGGAGCTGAGCCTGACCACTAGCGCCCGTTACAAAATATTCTTTAATGGCGTATTGCTGGTTCGTTCTCAGGTCTAAGGCTAAATAGACATGACCAAAACCCCCGCTGCCCAGCACGCGCTCGATGCGATAGCGTCCGTGGAGTATGGTACCCGACGGAACCGTTTCCATCATGTTAGAAGGTGTCTCCTTCGTTGTTCAGTGAATTTGGAATGGGCAATGGGACACATTAAAACGATTACCTACACGGTAATCTAACTGTGTTAGCACACCATTGTACGCATTATACACCACTTGGGGTGGCATGTCATTGTTTGCAGCGCAGAATAGAACCAATTGTCTAATGAAACATGCGTCTCATTGCTCAAAGGAAGGGTTGCTTTGAACATGGGGGGACGAGGGCGAGACACGTGCTTGTGAGAGGAAGGCCCAGTCATTTTGTTTGCAAACGCGGAGGTACATATAGGTTTCGGCCTGTTGTACTCCCGGGACCTTATAGAGTTTCTCTGTGAGGAAGTTAAGTAAATGGTCGTTATCGCGGCATACTACCTCTGCTAACATGTCAAAGCTGCCGGTACAGAGGATAAGGTAAATGACTTCGTCAAATGCAGAAATTTCCTGTGCTGCCTCAATCAGGCGATCACCAGATACACGAATCCCAATCATACTTGCTAGCGAGAAGCCAAGTTTAATGGGATTGGTCACGGCAACGATTTGCATTACCTGGTTATTGATGAGATTTGAAACACGTTGTCGAACGCTTGCCTCAGATATACCCAGATCTGCAGCTATTTTTGTGAATGGGCGACGGCCATCCTGTTGCAGCGCTTCAATAATGCGCTGGTCAATATCATCTATACTATTTTTATTGTTATTATGCTGATCCATCTGTGGATATACTACCACTTTCGGGTTCTATGTGCAATAATTGATTTCCTGCGTGTCACTATTCCACGCGGGAAAAACAAAGCTCTTCCTAACGCCACATCTGAAAGATGTATACATTGTATGATGAGATATATTTGCTAGAAAGGGTTCCTTCAATGCATGCTTCTACTACTGGTTTTGTCTTCGATGAACGCTATCTAGACCATGATACAGGCGTACAGGCCACTGTAATGATGCGCGATTGCTCATTTACATTGTCTCCAGAACAGCATCCTTCGTCTTCGTTCATTACACAACGTATCAAACAATTTCTTGACGGATCGGGTTTGACTGCACAGATGTCGCCGATAGCAGCTCGTGCAGCGAGTGAGGATGAACTTACCGTCTATCATACTCATGAGTATATTGCTGGTATACGCGCGCTTTCCGAAGGTGTTGGGTCAACGAAAGGTCCATGGGGCGAAGCGGAAATGGATACACCGCTGAGTAGGGGTTCTTTTGAGGCGGCGCTCTACGCGGCAGGTGGAGCGATAAATGCTGTCAACGCCGTAATGAGCGGCGAAGTACGGAATGCATATGCGCTCTTGAGACCTCCAGGCCATCACGCGCTCAAAAATAGAGCGATGGGTTTTTGTGTTTTTGCGAACGCTACAATCGCTGCCCACTACGCGCGTAGGGTGTACGGGCTTGAGCGTATTATGATTGTTGATTGGGATGTGCATCATGGCAACGGTACGCAAGATGCATTTTATCAGGACCCCACTATTTTATTTGTCTCTTTGCACCAGCATAACTGGTATCCTAAACTCTCGGGGGAATTGGAGCAGGTCGGCAGTGGAGCTGGTGCTGGCTATACTGTGAATATTCCTTTACCAGCGGGAACAGGAGATAGAGGGTATAGCGCTGCCTTTGAGCAACTCGTTATACCAATCGGGCTACGCTACCATCCACAATTGGTGATCATTTCGGCTGGCCAGGATGCGAACTGGCTTGACCCCCTCGCTCAGATGATGATGACGATGGCGGGTTTTCGCCAGATATCTGAACGCATGGTTGAGCTTGCCGAAGAGGTCTGCGGTGGACGATTGGTGATGCTACAGGAAGGTGGATATAGCGCTGCCTATGTGCCATATTGCACTGTTGCTGCCGTCGAACCACTGCTAGGTGTTGATCTCGGTATCACCGATTTATACGAAACATCGTCGGAACTTGAGCGCAGTAAGACGATTCTGACGAATGAGACTTTACATGCTTTGAAAGAGACGCGGAGCTGGCATAAGCAGTGGTGGAAGGTTTAGCAGTTATTTAATTTCCTATAGTCAAAAAGATATATCACATAGAGCCATCCTTTCATTATTACTGCCGATATCGACTCAAAAAGAATACCGGCACCCAGAAATTAGTTTATACTCTAACTTCTGGGTGCCGGTAAATATTGTTGCCTTCTTAATATCAAAGCAGTTCCATAACTGGTGTTTTCGAGCAGGATGGATTAAACCTGGGCACGATGTCTTTTCTGGCAACACGCACTTTATATACTTCTGGCTACAACTCGAGCTCACCGCAAATGACAAGGAGCCGGAGGAATTCCAGGTGACGGACAATAACTGCACGATCACTACCACCGTTCTGGTACCACTGACGAAGCCAGAGCAGTGAAGCGATTTCCTCTGCGTTAAAACCCCACTTGGCGAGAAGCTCTGTTTCCGTTGGAAGAGACTCCAACTGCCCTGCCATTTCAACATACTCTTGCTCATACATACTTGGATTCATGGTAATCTCCTTTTATCAGCAAAATGCTTTTATGCTATTTTAGCTATACGGTTCGCATAGTCGCCATTGTCGAGGATTAGCGGAGAAGTTAACTGCTTTAGTTCCTCTGCCTGGATAAGTTCATCGTAAAGCGCCTGTGTAGCGGCACTGGGCTCTACTCCTAGTTCACGTTCAAGAACCGCGACACAGTTCTGGTAGGTTCGCAGGGCAGCTGCGCGATTGCCGCTTGAAGCATAGAGCTGCATCAGGCGGCGATAAGCTGACTCATGCAGTGGGTCATGCCGCAACAGGCGTTGGGCGATACTAATGGCAGCAGAATAGCCCCGCACATTTTTGAGTAGATCAATCAGTCGTTCCAATGCTCCCAGGTATATCTGCTGCAAACGATCGCGTTCAGGCAGAATCCACTCGTCATAGCAACCTGGCAAGAGTTCGCCACGGTACAAACTCACAGCTTCTTCTAATGCCTGTCTTTCCGCATCAATATCCTGGATGAGCCTGGCTTGTTCGGCTCGAGTGATCGCCTGTTCGAATTCCAACACATCGAGCGTCCAGGGTGCAGTGGGTTGCCATTGAAGCATATGCCAATCGCTACGGATGAATGTATCAACAGTGCCTTTGCCAGGGAAACCCTGGCGCAGCTTATGAATTAGATTACGTAAGTTGGTATGGGCTTGCGCATCAGTTGAGTCAGGCCAGAACAGCGACGCCAGATAGGAACGTGAGAGTGGAGTCCACCTGTGAAGGGCCAGGTAAGCGAGCAAGGATCGCAAGCGAGGCAGGTCGATACCTGCCGCAGGCGTGTTCTCCAGGTCCAACTGGAAGGTACCAAGCAGGTTAATACGCAAAGTAGGTGTGCTGATATCTTCTGTATCAAATCCCCCTGCGCCAGCACGCTGCTGCTCCACATTGTGATTGGTTATCTCGATAGCCCATTGCTGTGCAGGTAATGTTTGTAACATGTGGGTTCTCCTTTTCTATGCGTCGTGCTCAGAGCCTTATGGCGTTTCGTGCGCTGCCTGACGGATCGCCGCGAGTAGGATTTCTGTCTTTCCACGTTTCTCCACGTAGGCCGCTGCTCCCGCCGTTTGCGCTAGCATGCGGGTTATGCTATCGTCATGGATACTCAGGATCACGATTGCGCTCTGTGGCAGGACCGCTCTCAGCGCACTCGTGGCTGTAATACCATCCATTTCCGGCATCTCTATATCCATCAGGACCACGTCAGGGTGGAGTACCTGCGCAAGTGATAGAGCTTCTCTCCCGTTACTCGCTTCTCCGACTACCGTGATGTCTGGCTCCAGCAACAACCGCATATGCAGTCCCTTCCTGACTGTTTCCTGGTCATCTACAAGGATTATTCTGATCATAATATTCTCGTTTGTTTCGTTTTTCCTGCCTATGATAGAGTAAGTATAAGGCTCAAGGTATGTGCTATACATCTGCCAGATGGCTGATTTCGACTCGGTCTTTTGGCCTAGATATGTGCTCTACCAAAAGCATGAGGTGAGCGGAGCGCCCCAACGCCAAACATAGGGTTTCTGCACAAGAAGCGAGTTCCTCTAATGTCGGCCAGTTGCGGACTAAACTGGTAGCCGAGCGGCCAGGAACAACCAAAGATGAAGTCAGAGTAGCAGGATGAAGGGAAGTAGAGCAAAGCGCAGGAACTCTTCAGGGATCTCGCCGCTGGCAACCGCGAAACACACCGCGCCAGCGCAGGCGATCGCGATGAGCGTCCCGAAAAAGGTGCCTCTGACGTATACGCCAGGTGTGCGGATAAAGCCTCGGGTACGTGTGGGACACCTACACAGGTATAGTTGAGCAGTTTGTGCTGGTTCTTTGCTTTATGCAGTACGGCCTCGTGGTCGTTACGAGAGCGTTTGATCAGAATCAGATGCGTGCCACTTCTCTACACCCCATACTCATACAACTGTTCAAACTGCAAATTCAAATCATTTGTTACCTGCCACATAGACATCAAAGCTCTACGTACATTGCGTGCGGCACAGGGCGGCAGGTTCTCCTGCGCTGCCAGCTTCTTGAGCGCCTCATACACATTCAACAACTCCCGCTCTTGTTCCGTAAGCGCTTTACCCAGCAGGTCGGTATCAGACTTAGCCATTTTCTTTCATTTCTCCTCTAGTATTGTGCTACTGGACGAACATCAACCAGGCGTTTTGCCTTCAGTTCAAAATGCGGCAATATACCGTAGTCCATACGCTCGATGTTGAAGCGCAGCCCCTCGTGTGCGTTCGTAAGGTCTTTGGCGAGCTTATGCTGGAGCACCACCCACTCCACCTCGTGTCCAGGTTTGACCTCGACCTTGATCGTAATCTCGTCCTGGATGTCGTCCTTGCGCCAGATGTAAATCTGGAATTCATCGATGGCAACATACTCGCGTATAATTGCCTCTACCGCGCGGGGGTAGACGTTTGTGCCTCTGATCGTTTTCATGTCATCCCATCGACCCCGGATTCCTCCGCTATAGAGATCCCATGTGCGCCCGCACGAGCACGTGCTCGCGGGCACTTTCATTACCATATCCTTGGTGCGGTAGCGAATAAGGGGAATGAAGCCGCGGCCAAAGGAGGTCACCACACGTTCGCCCAGTTCGTCATA
>JBGQJX010000203.1:0-7472 GCA_041499255.1 Ktedonobacteraceae bacterium
AGGCAATAACATCCCCAAGGATGACCATAATTAACGAGGCAATGAGGGAACCGCCCAGGCTACCCATCCCACCCAGCACGATGATCACAAGCAGGCGGTAGATGAGGTCATAGGAACTGGCAGGGTTAAACTCGTTTGTCGCGCCAAAGGCCATACCCCCCGCGCCAGCAAGGGCCACCCCAATGCCGAAAGTAATCGCCTGCACCCGGGGCACGTTGACCCCGATGAGGGCTGCTGCTGTGCGGTTCTGCATCGAAGCGCGCAGGGTGCGCCCAAAGGTTGTCCGGTAGACGAGCAGATAGAGGCCTCCCAGGAGGACCACGCTCAAAATGAACACGAATATATATATGTAATTTATATAGAATCCTGCGACTTCAAAGGTCGCATCGATGTACCACGAATTCAGTGATACAAAGTTCGTGGTAAAAACGAACCCCAGTGCCCCCTCAATGATGAGAGCAATAGCGTAGGTCACCAGGATGGAGATGGTGACGCGCTCCCACTTAAGTCGGCGAATAAAGGCCCATTCGAGTAGAACGCCGAGTCCAAACATGAGTGGCATGGTGATGAGCAGCCCGACAAAGAGGTCAAGGTGGAAGTGCTGTTCCAGCACGAAGGTGAGATACGCGCCAAGGACGACCAGAATACCCTGGGCGACGTTGATGATCTCAAGTACGCCAAAAATCAAGGTCAACCCCGATGCCATAAGGGCATACACCCCACCAGTGAGGATCCCTAGCAGAATCCCTTGGAAGATTAAGGACACAAGCAACAACCTTTCTTGTAGCACAGTCACCGCGCGCGTCCAGTGACGCACGCGGTGACTGTGGAGCGGGAACCGCATACCAACCGCTCCACAACCATGCCAGTGCTGAGCCTACGAGGACCAGTTAGGCTTGGGGAACTCAAGGTTCGCCTGAGCATTCGCCTGCGGATACACTGGAATGAGCTTTCCACTCTGCCACTGGAACAGGTAGGGAACCGCGAGCTTGTTCTGCCCATCCTCAGAAAAGGCGACGGGCCCTTGTAAGCTCTGGAAAGTGCCCGAGTGGAGGGCCTGGATGATTTTCCCATTATCCAGGCTTTGCGTCATATCGATGGCCTGCTGCAGGACCTGGCCCACACTGAAGGCCTGGACCGAATCCGAGCCGATATCGTCCGGCCCGCCGCCGTACTTTTGGAGGTACGCGGCGACAAAAGCGTCGTTCTGAAAGGTTTTGATCGTGGGCCACCACCCACCGTTCGCGACCAGTATTCCCTCAGCGTTCTTCACCCCGACCACGTCGGTAAACGCTGACCCTTGATCGGGACCGGATGTCGCGATCAAAATTTTGGGATTGTAGTGCTGGGTCTTAAAGTACTTCAGATAGGCAGTGCTTTCATTCAGAGTAGATGTACCCAGAATTGCCACATCCGCGTGCGAGGCCACTACACTCGCGGCGATCGGATTTAAGTCCGTATTCTCTGCTGGATATATTTTATTCAGCACAGTCGTAAGACCCTTACCATTATCCTCTAATGAGGCGACGGCAGGCACGACCTGGGCCGAAGTGAAGCCATCGTCAGAAGTGATATAGGCGGCGGTCTTCGGCCGTATATTGGCAGGCAAGGATAAGATATACTGTACCAGGCTAGACATGTACCTGGAGGCGGACAGCGACACCGAGAACATATTTGTCAGCCCATGGGTGAAGTCACCAGGAGAGGTCCCGGTACCGTCGATCAAGGAGTACCCGTATTTCTTAGCGACCTGGGCGCCGTTGACTGTAAAGGCGTCGTCGAAGGGCCCCAAGACAAAATTGACCTTATCGACTTGAATGAGTTTCGTATAGTTGATGGTCGCCTGCTCTGGCCGAGTGGCGTCATCCAGGTAGAGCATCTGGACCTGGTGGCCAAGGAGCCCCCCGTGGCTATTGACATATTGTGCCCAGACCTCATACCCCTTCTGGATGGCCTGTCCATCGGCGGAAGCATCACCCGTGAGCGACACGGAAGCGCCGATTTTTATCGGCCCTGTTTGCGTTGGGGTGGAAGTGGTGGCGCTATTGGTCGTGCAGGCGCTCAGCAACAGCACGAAAATAATGGCCAATGCAGGGAGAATTTTAGCTGGTCGTTCTCTACTCAAAATATGTCCTCCTTCTTGGACTGAGTTCTATGGCACGCGATTACACGCGATGGCACGTGCTGAAAACGTCATATCGAAAAAAAGCAAGCAAGCTGTCCCAGTGTGTCTTGAAGCGCAATAAGTCAGGTATTTGCATCAGCCAGCATTATTGATCGCCTTGCCTTGAAAGAGATAGAAAATGCTCCTTAAGCGCCCGTTAAACTTTACCAGAAAAGTGTGCGAAACGCAAGCAGTACTCAAGAAGTACTACACTAGAAAACGGGTTCAGGATCCATCAAGACCCTGAATCCGTTTTTCTCTACTATCTGCCGTTATTACCGTTATCAGGCACATTTGCTGGATAAGGGCGTTGCGTCCGTGGCTGCCGTGGTGGCCATTGTTGCTGTGGTGGAAGAGCTGGCGCACCATTCCCACTGGCAGCAGGCCACTGCTGCTGAGGAGGATAATTCGGCGCGCCATTTTGCTGTCCGGGCCACTGGCGATAAGCAGCGGGAGGCTGGATCTGGTTGGGAGGATAGGAAACAGGCGGGTATTGTTGCGCGGGCCTTGCTCCAGCAGGAGCCAGAGCAGGGTAATTGGCCGCCCCGCTGTCCTTTTGAGTTGATGCAGTGACCGTACGGAAAATACCACTCATTGACATGTGGTTATCCTGGCCATCTACCTGGGTGACAGTGACATTGGAGGATGGGGGTACGTAGTATCCCTGGTTTTCTCGCAACTTAAAGGCTTCTACAGATGAACGTAGCTGCTCAACCAGGCGTGCCAGGCGTTCCATTTCCTGGGAAGCAGTGCGTGTACTCATGGTGCTTTGCTGGGTTGTATTTGAAATGGCGCGCATGATTTGCACCACATTTCTTGAGGACTGCAATTGCTGCGCCGCCATCTGGTTGATATTTTCAATTTCCCTGGCCTGGTGCTCAACCGCGGAGAAGATGGATTCCAGAGCAATACCTGCTTCCTGCGTTAGTTCAGACCCCGCGGATGTTTCTCGCTCGGTGTCCTGCATGGAAACGGCGACGGCTCCGATGTCGTCGCGAACGTCACGGACGATGCGTCCAATCATCGAGGCCTGTTCCTTGGCTCGCTCGGCCAAGCGGCGGATGTCCGCGGCGACCGCGCCGAAGCCCTTACCGTTCTCGCCTGCCATAGCAGCCTGAATAGCGGCGTCGAGCGCTAAGCGGTTCGTCTGATGGGCAATACTAGAAATGACCTCGACGATGTTATTGATTTCACGTGAACGCTCACCGAGTACCTGTACCTTCGACGAGGTTTCTTGCACGTTTTCATGGATACGTCCCATACCTTCGACGGCTTGCTGCACTGATGCGCGTCCGCCCTGGGCGCTCTGGCGGGCATCACGAGCCACTCCATAAAGGATTTCGGCGCGGTCAGCCACCTGGCGGCTCGAATCAGCCATGTGCTCCACTTGAATTGCCGAGTTGGCAATCTGGTTAAGTTGGATATCTCCTGTCTCCACCAGTTGTGTCAAGCGATCAAAGATTGCCGAGGTCGAACGATCAACCTCGTTAGCAACCATTTTGACACGCACCACCAGGCTGCCTAATTCTTCTACCATATAGTTAAATGAGTCGGCGAGCACTCCCAGGGCATCGGCGGTGACTTCTGCCTGGACACGAAGATCTCCTTCACCGACACCACTGACTTCGCTGACCAGCTTTTCAACCTGTCGTTGGAGCAGGTCACGTTGGCCCTGTGTTTCTTGAATAAGGCGAACGATATTGTCCAACATATTGTTCATCGAGGTCGCCACCAGGGCGATTTCATCGCGGCCCTTCATCTTCGCGCGAGCGTTGGTATCGCCCCTGGCGATACGCCTTGTCAGTGCCGCAAGAGAGCGCAGGGGGTTCACAACAGTGAAGCTGATCGCCAGCCCGATCAAGAACGCCAACGCGATGATCACGACGGCTGCAAGGGATGATCCTACGATGATGGGTTGCGTTTCTGAGGTTCCGACAGTCGTCACAGTCTTGCCCGTCGTGGCTGCGTCATCGACCACGCGTTGCCAACTATTTTGAAGGTCGGTGAAAGCCTGGGAAGCGTGCCACAAGGTACTGTAGGCATGGGTGAACGCTACATCCAGAGCAGCGGGTAAGATCGTTGCCGAGTGGCCCTTGATGGTGGGATCCAGGCGGTCGAGCTCCTGAACCTCCTGCTTGAGCAAGTTTTCATAGGCAGGCCACTGGGTCTTAACCACTACACCGAGCGCCTGTTGCTGATCTGCGATAATGCCTGGTCCAGTCGAGGGACTGTCGTTGATGAGGATCGAACGGATGGTAGCCATATTGCTGGAAGAGGTGAGATCGTAATTCGCTTGATACGCTTGCAGGGTCTGTCCAAATTCTGCTTCACGAGCGGCAATATCGGCACCCACTAATCCACCGGCATTTGCCAGGGCAGGATCGGTGACCTTGCCAGAAAGTGAGGCGAAGATCTGGTTGAAGCGTGTCTGGAGCTCTTCATGCATACGCTGCAGATTCCCCTGTTCCTGCGAAGCAATACTTTGTGCATCAACGCTTGTTTGTACTGCCTGGCTTCGTGTATTGAGCGAAGTCAAGAAAAAGTTACTCAGAAGTGCGATCACGATGATTGGCACGACCGCCAATATGGTGAATAAGACAAGGAAGCGACGGAAAATAGGGATATTGTTAAAAAATCTTAACATAACAGCTTAAACCCTTCTCAAGCGGCACGCAACACAATCAACACAGGATAGGCATCTGTTCCGTAAATACAAGGAAGATATCATCGAACCTTATTGATGTATGACGGCTTCCCTTGGACAATTCCCAATACACGAAATACGGGCCTGCTACGGCCAATTCAAAGGACAACGAACGATACCAACTCTATCACAGAGTGGTAAAGAAAACAATGAGCGTACACACTCCCCCTAAGAATAGGCATATCTCCTCAGTAGTGTACAGGAATTCCACGAGAAATGGAACCTTAGAATGCAAGTCCCCCCCAAAAGTGCTAGTCAGCAATTACGCTGCCTATTGCCCAATGAATACACGATGTGTTATAATCGTCGCGCGACGGGGATGTGCTCTGGACAAAGGCTTCTCTGCGCCTTCGATGGAGTACTTGTTTGTGGGATTGAAAAAGAGTTTACCCCGTAATTACTATGGAAAGAAGAATCATGAAGCAGAAACTAAAAACGCATAAAGCCATGGCGAAGCGCGTCACGATTACCGGTACCGGTAAAGTGATGCGCCGCAAGGTTGCTTTAAACCACCTACGCCGCAATAAGTCACCGCGTGCCGTCCGTTCGATGGATAAAGACTTTCTACTGGCGACGAGCGATACTCGCCGTATGAAACGTCTCCTTCCTTATGCCTATTAATGTGTTGGTCATGTAGAAAGAATCGAATGGAGGATTAACGATGCCCAGAGTGAAACGTGGCGTAGCCGCGCACAAGAAACATAAAAAACTTTTACAGATGGTTGAGGGCCATCGTGGTACGCGCAAGCGTCTTTTCCGGCCAGCGCACGAATCCATGATGCGCTCCATGGCGTATGTGTACCGAGACCGCCGCACTCGCAAGCGCGATATGCGCCGCCTGTGGATTACTCGTATCAACGCGGCAGCGCGTATGCACGGCGTAAGCTACAGCAAGTTAATGCATGCTATCCATATGGCCAATATTGATGTCGATCGCAAGATTCTTGCTGAAATGGCCGTCAACGACGAGACAGCATTCAGCGCATTGGTGAAGATCGCATTGGAGACGGTGAAATAACGAAATCAGGCTGAGAGCCGATGCTGATTACCAGCCCCCATAATCCACGAATTAGCAAATTACAAGACCTGTATACAACGAGAGGCCGCAAAAAAAGCGGCCTCTTCTTGATGGAAGGTCCTCATCTGCTTGAGGCCTTGTTGAATGCTGGTATAGCTCCACGAGAGGTGTATTATCAGCCGGAGCTCTTGCAGCGTACAGGCAGTGGAAGAGGCCTGCTTGAGCGACTGCTGCTTACAAGTAACCTGCCAGATAATCAGTTAATAGAGGTGAGCGAACGGGTAATCGAGGCTCTGAGTGATGCGCAAACATCACAAGGAGTGGTAAGCGTTCTCTCTCTCGAGGCATTCAGTCCCGCGCGCATCAAGGCGAAACGCGCTCCGGTACAGCGTCCTGTGCTTCTCATTCTGGATAATCTTGCTGATCCGGGCAATATGGGCGCTATTTTGCGAACGGCCCTGGCTGCCGATGTGCACGAAGTACTGCTGAGCGAAAACTGTGTCGATTGCTATAACCCCAAGGTTTTACGCTCGGCAGCAGGCGCGCATGTTGCATTGCCGATTGAGGCCAATCTTGCATGGGATACTATCGCTGAGAGAGTGGCATTGCATTGTGGAAATATGCCGCGAATCCTGTTGGCCGAGGCGGGAAGCCCACACCTGTATTACGAGCAGGACCTGGCGACGCCTTTTGCCTTAATTATTGGTAACGAAGCGCAGGGACCTTCAGCCGAGGCGCGGGCACTGGCGACACAGAGTATTGCCATTCCCCTGGCGAATGGTGTCGAATCTTTGAATGCAGCTATGGCAGCAGGAATAATACTGTACGAGGCGGTACGCCAGAGGCTTTCGGGGCAGTAGAGAGATAGGTATCCTGGAGAGGAAGCAAGAGGGAGGAGCGGGGCACACTGTTTCACCTGGTGTCCGCTCCTCCCTCTTTACTCTTGCTTACGAGTATTTTGTGGATTACCAGTGGCTGTTCATTTCACGGCAGACTTCATGATGTTGCACGAGAGAGCTTGACGCCCCGCAGCTATCGCAAGCGCCAGGCGCGGCGCCCGTATGAACCATACCACATACTTCGCAAACCCATTGCTGGATGGAAGGTCGCTTCGCAAGCAATTGCATTGCTTCGCGCACGGCCACTTCATTGCTTTGGATTCTATTATCTGTTATCTTCACGCGCTGTGCAATCATTGTTGGCCTCCTGAAAAGTGTCTCAATGTATATAAAGAATACTGATCTCTCGCTCACTTGCCAAAAAGGAGTGAGTTTTGAATATTGTTCGCTTACTACAAGTCTAACAGGCACTTACAATGAAAGTCTATGAAATCAGATAGGGGTTATGGATACTATACATAACACAATACTTATATATCAGCGCATCGCCCAAAGAGGCACGGTGATTTCAGAACATGCTATACTATTTTTCATAAAGAGCTATCAATCATTAGAAGGAGCCTGCTCCATGAACTCGTTAACTCCCACTTCCTCCTGGCCCTTTCAAAAAGTCCTCGTTGCGAATAGAGGCGAGATTGCTGTGCGTATTATGCGCGCCTGTCGCGAACTCGGGTTGACTTCTGTTGC
>JBGQJX010000204.1:0-7455 GCA_041499255.1 Ktedonobacteraceae bacterium
CATCTATCAGTCGTTCATCCTGCAATAATTTGACAAGCTTTTTCAAGTGGCCATGGATATCGCCAATAATGTAGATAGGGCGGGGGGACGGGGTCTGCATCAGTACTATTTTTCTCCTGGTGTATTACAACACGGCCTGAGCTGAGCTGCGAACTTAAGGTCCGACATGATGGGCAAACTGCGCAAGGAAGCCCAGCGCGCCAATCAGTAGGAAGATCGCAATAATAACGAGGGTGGCCATGATCGCCGTTCGGCCAGACTGGTTGAGGCGTGGCGCCTCTGGCTCATAAGGCACTGGCTTGACCTCTTCCAGGTTGCGCAGATCGTGGAGGAGAGTGCTCACCGACTTGTAGCGCTTATGCGGGTCACGACGAATGGCTCGCATCACGACGGTTGCTAGTGCTGGCGAGAGTTGCGGATTCGCGAGAAGGATCGAAGGCGGGTCCTGCGAGACATGCTGGTTCATAATAGCAAAGATATTCTCTCCCTCGAACGGCGTATGACCACAGAGCATTTCATACAGCATCACACCGGCGGCATAAATATCAGAACTAGCCATACCACGCTCTCCCTTGAGCTGTTCCGGGGACATATAATCAGGCGTGCCCACTGTGCCAGATAGACCGCGCCAGGTTACGCGCCGCGCGCCTTCGAGCAGAGCGATACCGAAATCAATGATTTTAATGTCGCCATTCTCCTGCACCATGATGTTCTCAGGCTTAATATCACGATGAAAGATGCCTTGTTCATGGCAGTATGCCAGGGCATCACAAATTTGTAACGTGATGCGGATCGCCTCGGCAACCGGCAATGGATCGGGGGCATGCTCTTCAAGTACGGCGCGCAGGGTTTGCCCTTTGATATACTCCACCACCAGGTACTCATCCGAGCGCTTCTCACTGGTATTGAGCAACTGCTGCACATGCGGGTAACGCAGTCGATTGCCAATTTCGGCCTCACGCTTGTAGCGTTCAAAGACACCAATATTCCCAATTAAATCTTCATTAGGGAACTTGAGAACAACTTCTTGCTGATTGGATACATCACGCGCTAAATACACCCGATTCATGCCACCATGCCCCAGCATACGAATAATTTCGTAATGATCAACCTGTGTGCCCGGTGTATAAGTTGTGGTCATCGGCTCTGTTTGCCTTTCTTTAGTGTAGACAACAGGGTCTCGCGCCACTAGTATAACATAGTGCCTCATCCTCATCCAAACCTTGCAACCTTGCCGCCTGGATTGCAACGGCGGCTATCTATGCTATACTAGCGCCATGATTATAGGAGTATCTCAAATTACGTTACATCTGCCCGATAGTCAATCGTTAAAAGATAAACGGCAAATAATAAAATCTATTATGGCCCGCGTGCGCAACCGCTTTGAAGTAGCCATCGCCGAGGTCGAGGATCAGGAGCGCTGGCAGATCGCCGTTCTTGGTCTCAGTTGCGTGAGCAATAGCAGGCAGCACTCCGAGGAAATATTGGAGCGTGTCCGCCGTTATATTGAAGAGACCCGTCCAGATATTGTCGTCAGCAATGTTGAAACTGAAATGATTACCTGGTAAATATATGTCATTATCACAAGTAGATGCCACATCACAACAACGCTCGCCGGAGCCAGTCTATATTCTTGGTGTGCGAGTTGATCGTCTCTCGCAGCAAGAGGTGCTCGACAGCATAGAGCAAATGATTGCCAGGAGGCGAGCCAGCAATCAAACCCTGCCCTGCCAGCAGGTTGTCACCGTCAATCCGGAGTTTGTCATGGCGGCACAGCACAATATGGATTTTCGTACTGCCATCAATGCTGCCGCGCTGGTTATAGCGGATGGGGCGGGAGTTGTATGGGCGGCGCGCTACCTGCAGCGCCCTGTGCCTGAACGTGTGACCGGCACCGATCTGCTTCCGCCATTGGCGCAGCGCTGTGCTCGTTCTGGCTACCGGCTCTATCTACTAGGCGCGGCGCCTGGAGTAGCGGAAGCCGCGGCTGCGCGTTTGCAAACACTGGCTCCAGGGCTGGAGATCGCGGGAACCTATGCCGGTTCGCCTGCCACCGGCGAAGAAGAAGGTATTCTTGAGCGTGTGCAGGCAGCCAAGGCTGACGTGTTGTGCGTAGCTTACGGCGCCCCGGCGCAGGACTTGTGGATACGGCGCAACCTGGCGCGACTCCCCGTTGCGGTAGCAATGGGCATTGGCGGTGCCTACGATTTCCTCTCAGGACGTCAAAAACGCGCACCGCTATTCATGCGCAGGATGGGATTGGAATGGCTCTACCGTCTCTACCGTGAGCCGTGGCGCTGGCGGCGTATGCTGGCTTTGCCGCGCTTTGCCGTACAGGTCATTTGGAAGGGGCGTAAAAATCATGACGCTCGATAAGGTGATGCCGGGTTTTAGCGACTCGCGTTTGCGCTCGCTCATTGAGAGTTTCAGCGGTAAGCGCGTACTGGTTATCGGCGACATGGTTGCTGATGAATACCTGATCGGCAATCCTACCCGTATCTCGCGCGAAGCCCCGGTTTTGATCCTGGAATTGAATGAAGAGCGCACTGTTCCCGGCGGCGCAACCAACGTGGCCGTCAACGCTCGCACGCTGGGCGCTGATATCTTCCTGGCAGGTGTCGTTGGTGATGATGTGCCGGGCCGCAGCCTGCGTCATGCCATCAGTGAACTCGGGATGCACCAGGAAGGTCTTGTCACCGATCCCCAGCGCCCCACCTCGACCAAGACGCGTATTCTGGCTGGCAGTCCCCAGATTGTCCAGCAGCATATTGTGCGCATCGATCGCGTAGACACCTCTGAGGTGGGCGAACCGAGCAAAGGACGCATATTGGAGTATATACGGCAGGTCTTGCCCTCGATGGACGCGCTGGTCATATCGGATTATGAAAACGGCGTGATCAGCCCCGACATCATCAAACTTTGTATCCCCCTGGCCCGAGAACTGCATAAGATCATCGTGGTGGACTCACACGGCTCGCTCTCCCGTTTCCAGGGCGTCACAGCTTTGACTCCCAACCAGCCGGAGGCGGAACTCTCTGTGGGTAGGACGATCAGGACGGAGGAAGATTTGCGCGAGGCGGGGAACATGCTCCTCGAGGGAAGCCATGCTCAGGGGGTGCTGATTACCCGTGGATCCGAGGGCATGAGCCTGTTCGAGGCAGGCAAAACTTCTCTCCATCTCCCTATCCACCGGCTTGATCATGCCAGCGAAATAGTAGATACCAACGGCGCAGGCGATACCGTTGCCGCCACCTTTACACTGGCCCTGACCTGTGGCGCCAGTATGGCTGAGGCGGCCTATATCGCCAACGCCGCTGCCGCCCTGGTGGTCCGTCGACTGGGCTGTGCCAGTAATACACCCGAAGAATTGATGAGCGCTATCGCATGAACAAACTCTTGTACGATACACAGCGCAAGATACTGGCCCGTGACGAACTTGCTAGGGAGGTCAATCGCAGGCAACACGCGGGAGAGCGCGCTGTTTTCACCAACGGCTGCTTTGATCTGCTGCACCTGGGCCATGTGCGCTATTTACAGGAAGCCAGGGCACTGGGCGATTTTTTGATCCTGGGCCTCAACGACGATGCTGGCGTTCGCGCGCTGAAAGGCGCTGGTAGACCACTGGTACCAGAGCAAGAGCGCGCCGAAATCCTGGCCGCGCTCAGTTGTGTCGATTACATCACCATCTTTGCCGAGCCGACAGCCGGTCCCCTGGTGCGCTTGCTCCAGCCGGCGATATACGTCAAGGGTGGCGATTATGCGAACGCGGACAGTCATTTGCCAGATACGAGCCGCTTACCAGAGGCAAAAGTCGTCCAGGAATACGGTGGCAGCGTACATTTAATCCCATATCTGCCAGACCATTCAACTACCGAATTGATCGCGGCCATCAAACAACTTCCGGAACGATCTTCATAATACAATACATCATTGCGCAGGGTGAATAATTTTTATATGCGCAGTCATCCAGGGAGACCTATATATTTATGGCAAAAGACTCTATTGAAGAATCAAAAACTGAAATGGAAGCAGTGCCCATTATAGAAGCCGGCACTGCTGGCACTATGCCTGAGGCATCACCTATCCCTCTTGAGGAGAGTTCCGCGGAGGAGACGTTACCAGGCGAACGGGGCCATATCGTCAGGTCGGCCACGCTGGTCATGCTCGGAAACCTGGGCAGCAGTGTAATGGGCATGGTGCGGCAGCAGGTAGTGGCCTCTTTCGGACAAAGTATCGCCAGCCCATTTCTCTCGGCCATTACTCCCGCTCAGATCTTCAATGATTTTCTCATCAACGGCTCTATTAATGGAGCCTTAGTTCCTACCTTTAATGACTATGCCGCCCCTGAAAAGCGCGAACAACTGCGTCGTCTCGTCTTCACACTGGTCAACCTCGTGTTTCTGATTATGTTGACCTCGGCTATTGTCTTTCTTTTTATTGCTCCCTGGTTTATCAGTAACATTCAGGTGCGTGGCTATACCCCGCAAGAGAAGCTACTCACCACGCAATTCGCGCGTATTATCTTCTTCTCGTTGCTCGCGTTGGGACCCTTCGCGGTGTTACAAGCCACGCTCTTTGCGCGTAAAGAGTTTGGCTGGCCTGCCGTTGCCACTGCCGCGTATCATATTGGTATCATTATCGGGGCGGTTATAGGCGCGCTCGTTGGAGAACATTACCTGGGCACATACGGCCTCGCTTGTGGCGTGCTGCTGGGCGCTGCTGGCGAAATCGCCTTGCTTCTCCCGGGAATGCGCAACCAGCGACTCCGCTACATGTTTGTGCTCGACCTGAAGCAGCCAGCGCTGCGCCGCATCCTGAAACTCTACGCGCCTATCGCTCTCAGTTTTCTTGTCAGCGCCTTTTTTATCATTCTCGATCAATCCCTTGCCACACAAACTCCCGGCGTTGGGAAGGATCCAGGCGCAGCCAACTATCTCGCCATGCGCGTCTCCACAACGCTGATCCAGTTTCCGGCAGGATTAGTCGCCACCGCTCTCTCGGTCGCGGTGTTGCCGACATTAGCAGAGCACGCGAGAGCGGCTGAACTTGAGCGATTCAAAAAGACACTGTTACTGGGCTTCCGCCTTGGTCTGCTGCTAATGATTCCCGCCGCTGCCGGCCTCATGGTGCTGAGTTTACCAATTGTGACCTTGATCTATCAGCATGGCAAATTCACCGTGCACAATTCGCAACTCACAACGCTTGCATTGCAACTCTACGCTTTCCAACTTCCCTTTGTGGCGATTGACCAGCTCTTGCTCTCGGCATTTTATGCTCGCAAAAACACCATCACCCCGGTCATCGTTGGCCTTGTCTGCTATGGCAGCTATCTTGCCGTCGCCCTGCCCTTCTGGCGGACCATTGGCATGCCGGCCCTCGTTGTTGCCAACACCGTACAGAACTCCCTCCACGCCGTCATCCTGCTGGTATTGCTGCGCATGGCTATCGGCCCCCTCCGCGTGCGCGAGATCATACCCGCCTTCTTGAAAATCAGCGCCGCCACCGCCGCCATGGTCGTCGTCGCCTGGGGATTACAGGCGCTCTTTGCTCATGTAGGGCTGTTCTCTCTCAATCATTTATCGGGCCAGTTCCTGACAGTAATCGTTGTTGGTCTCATCGCGGTGGGGGTCTATGTTGGTGGAGTGATGGTCATGCGGGTTGAGGAAATTGGTCTGATGAAGGGGATCGTTCTGGCAAAATTGGGCAAAGATAGAGCTTCTTGAGAAATAATGTTGTTTGTCCGGCGCCAGCCGCGCGGCTGGCGCCGGACAAACAACATTATTTCGTAGATTGACTATTTTCCAGCTCCTCCACCACCCTCTTAATCCCCTTCGTAACATCATACAGAGCATTGTCGAGGTTAGACCAATCGGTCACGGGTCTTGCGTCTCTAGGCAGCGCCTGAAGTTTGGCGAATGGTTCATCTTGCCAGTCGCATTGGCGCAGGATAACCGGGATGACACGAACCTCACCTTTTTCGTGCCTCTCCAGGGCATGTTTTACTTCAACTCTATTCGAGTAATCCGAAGCAATGAATGCTCTACTTACCAGCAGCAGAATGATATCAGCCGTAGCGAGATGTGTGCTAATGGCCTGCTCCCAGACATTGCCCCCACTGATCTGGCGATCGTGCCAGCAGATAATACGATCCTGCCTCTTCAAGACGCTCAGGCCCTTCTCTAACTCATCGCGCAATTTTTCATCTTCACGGGCATAAGAAAAGAGAATTTCAACAGGCTTCTTCTCTGGTGTAGGTGAACTTGAGGACATAGATGCACTCCCAGCATTCAACTTTTATTGTGAGTATAATCGCTGCCGTGAATTTTAGCAAGGTGAGTATGTGCAATCAATTAAGCAATTTTTAAGCTTCACTCAAGAAAGATTAGAAAGCGCGTTGCGAATTTTAAGGGGGTTTAGTATCTGCTTAGAGTCGCTTACAGCAGAGTTTATAAGGGTCAAAAGTCATTGTAAAGTACAGAAAAAGTGGCTACCCTAATATTGCAGATAACAGAAAAAGGAGTACTTGAATATGCAGATAACAGAAAAAGGAGTACTTGAATATGCAGATACAAAAAACATCAAACATACCCACGATAAATATCGCTGATGGCGTTTTGGCACAACGAACATTGGCTGGTGATCCATACGCCTTTGAGGATCTCGTGAAACGCTACAGCACGCCGCTGTTTAACTTCGTATATCGCTTCCTGGGCGACTATGACCAGGCCAGCGATATCTTACAACACGTCTTTATTCAGTTATACAGCTCATTGAAGGGCCTACGCACAGACAAGCCGTTAAAAGCCTGGCTTTTCCAGGTGGCGCGTAATCGCTGCCTTGATGAACTGCGCCGCAAGCGAGTCATTCATTTCTCAGAATTAGAGCCGGTGAATGACGACGAAGAACTCTCGCCTCTAACAGCCCTTCCCGCTAATGGACCGCTCCCAGAAGAGTTGGCAGAACAACACGACCTGCAACAGCGCCTGCAAGAAGCTATCCAGACCTTGCCCATCAAGTTTCGCTCAGTGGTGCTGCTGCGCTATGCAGGTCAACTCAGTTTTTCCGAGATTGGGCAGGCGCTCAATATGCCGGAAGCAACGGCCAAAACCTACTACCAGCGCGCCAAACCGCTCCTTCGCGCGGCTTTGATGAACCAGGTTGAGTACATCACTCACTAAACTGGCAGCAAAGAGAAAAAAAGGACGCCCATATCAACGGGCGTCCTTTTTTTCTCTTTGCTATTTTGAAACCGCTCTCTTTTCCCATTCGTGTAACATAAAAGGTTAGGCAAGGTTCAATTCGTCCGAATTGTGCTTGACAGTTTGAACAGTCACATCATGTCACCCTGAGCGAAGCGAAGGGTCTGTCGCGATCGGCAGCGAGATGCTTCGCTTCGCTCAGCATGACAGGGCTGGACTTTTCTGTTGAGGAGGAACTGTCAAGTTCATTTGAACC
>JBGQJX010000205.1:0-7407 GCA_041499255.1 Ktedonobacteraceae bacterium
CGTAAGCGGCGTATTGGAAACCTTCGACCAGTGCCAGCGTGAGGATGACGAGCATAATCAGGCCCAGGATGATATAGCCGTCCCAGGGGCCATGGAGGAAGCTAGATAACTGTTTGGGGCGGATGACGGCGCGGCGGAAGGCGAAAAGGAGCAGGGCAATGAAAACAAATATCACGAACGCATCCAGCACAATGGCAAAGGTATGATTATCGCCAATGAGCGGTAATGTACCGTTAAATGCTCCCAACATCAGGTTGAGCAGGCCGAACTGGATGATGATGAAACCCCAGAACGTAAAGAAATGGGCGATGCCGGGGATGGGATCACGGAGCACCCCGCTCTGACCGAGAACAACGAGGAAGAATTCGCCGATGCGGTCATCAAGGTGGTCGGTTCGATCCTCGCGCCGGGCTTTCGCGAGCAGAGTAATCAGTTCGCCTACGCGGAGACCGAAGAGAGCGAGTGCTGCGAGGAAGAGCAGTACGAAGATTATAGTGCCTACCCATCCCCCAGTTGGTGAGATCACAGGGGGCGTCATACAAATACCTCCTTGTAGGGGGCGCAAGCCTATCGCGCCCGTGATCATCTGACCGTGTGGCGGTAGGTGCAGTGAATTGCACCTATCGCCGCCGGTTTGTTTACTTAGATTTGCGGAACTTCACTTCTTGCGTAAGTTGTGGGAGAATAGCGAGCGCGTCTCCAATGACACCGAGGTCAGCCACGGAGAAGATGGGAGCGTGCTCATCTTTGTTGATAGCAACGATGTAATTCGATCCCTTCATCCCCGCGATGTGTTGAATAGCGCCGCTGATACCACAGGCAATATAGAGCGTTGGTTTCACTGTTTTGCCGGTCTGCCCGATCTGGTAGCTGTAGGGTAACCAACCGGCATCGACAATGGCGCGAGTGGCACCCGCGGCACCGCCCAGCGCGGTGGCCAGTTCTTCCACCAGGCGGAAGTTCTCGGCTTTACCCAGACCGCGACCGCCGCTGACAATGACGTTGGCATCTTCGAGCGCGGGGCCTTCACTGGGAAGCTCGACGCGTTCGAGGATCTTAATCTGCTGTGAGGCGGTGTTGAGAGAGACGTTAAGCGTTTCAACCTCAGCGGTTCTGTCAGCAAATTGCTCCACCGAGAAGGCCTTGGGACGCGTGAGCACAATGCCGGTGCCCTGCTGTGGGTGGGTAGCGGTCACGACATTTTCACCACCCCAGGGGACAGTGACCAGGAGGGTATCGCCATCGAAAAGCAAATCGGTGGCATCGGTGATCAGGCCCATATTGTTGCGCACATTCAGGCGCGCAGCAATATCGCGCAGATCGTAGGTGGTAGCGAGCATCAACAAAGCTGGCTGGTGCTGAGTGAGCAATGCGCTGACGGTATCTACAGCGGGAAGAGTTAGATAATTGTCGTAGACGGGATCGGCGTGAACGTAGACCTTTTCCGCGCCAAATTCACCCAGGGTTGCAGCAACTTCTGCGGCAGCAGAGCCAAGAACAATGGCCTCGGCGCGGCCTAACCGTGCGGCTTTGCCGAGCACTTCCAGCGACGAGCGCGCGGCTTTGCCGTCTTCAATTTCGATGAGAACCCAGATAGTTTTTGACATGAATGTAATCTCCTAAAGCAACTGGTATCGCTGCAAAAAGTCGGCGATAACCTGGGCAGAGGTGCCATCGTCCTTGATGACCTGGCCTGCCGCGCGCGCCTCGGCTTTTCCTATAGTCACAACGCGTTCGCGCGCGCCTGCCTCACCGACCTGTGATGGATCGATGCCGAGATCTGCGAGAGCCAACTGTGTGAAAGGCTTCTTCTTCGCCCCCATGATGCCTTTCATAGTGGGGTAAATAGCTTCGAAGGAACCGCTGGCGATAGTCACGACGGCAGGAAGAGGGCACTCGACGGTTTGATAGCCTGTCATGGTGACGCGTTTGATGACAGCTTTTGCGCCTTCGACTGTGATCTCGCGAGCAAAGGTCAATTGTGGTAGGCCAAGATATTCGGCGATGCCGCCGGGGACCATACCAGTGTAGCCATCAGTACTCTCGGTAGAGCAGAAAACCAGGTCGGGGCTTTCTTTTTTGAGAACGGCCGCAAGAACGCGAGCCGTGCTCAGAGCATCAGAGCCAGCGAGAGCAGGGTCGGTAACAAGGATGGCGCTGTCTACGCCCATAGCTAAGGCGCGGCGCATGGCTTCTTGAGCGCTGCCTGGACCCATACTCACAACAATAACTTCACTATTGCCAAGGGTATCACGAAGTTTGATGGCTGCTGAGATAGTGCTTTCGTCACCGGGGTCAAGAACAAGTGAGACACCGCTGCGCACGAGCCGTTTGGTGTCCGGGTCGAGTTTGCTAACAACGGTGTTGGGGTCCGGGATTTGTTTTACACAGACATAGATTTTCATTGTAACTGCCTCGTCTTTGTATATACTGAATGTAGGAGAATTTGTAGAGTCTCCGCAGTTTACCGGGTAATCTTATTGTACCTGTCTGGAAAAGATGGTGTCAACGTTGCTAGCTAACAGGGGTGTATGAAAAAGTTGCCGGCGTGGGAGCGTGAGGGTGTGGGGGCCGATAAATCGGCGGTGGGCGCGATAAATCGGCCCCTACAGGCAGTTCATGGGTTGTTAAGTCTGGCAGGAAATCATTTTTGTCTTTGGCGGCTAACGATAATAGCGGTGAGCACTGCTACGAGTCCGGCGACAAAAAGCGGCAGCGCAACGGGTGTGCTCTGGGTTGCTAGCCAGAGGCCGAAGGCAATGATTTCCAGGGCGAGGCCTCCGACAAAAAGCAGGACAATGGCCAGCGGCGACTGCGAAAAGGTGGTACGGATGTCCCGGCGACCGAAGACGGAGCTTGTGGGGGTAGTAACAGGAGTTTGTTGCTCGGGGAGTGTCTCGGCAGGTGTCGCTGGTGCTGCTGATGTATGCTGTTTTGTGGCTGAATGTAGGGCGGCGTATAAAGATTCGATATTGCTGCGCGAGGTGCGAATGTAAATTTTGCGCTGAGCGTTACTCACCATCAGCTCACGAAAAAGCGGTTCATACGTTTTGTGGCGCAGTGTGACGGCGGTGATGGTGGAGAGGGTGAGTTCTTCGAGAAAGAAGCGCTTTCTAGGAAAGTCTACAGCGTAGTAGCCCAGCAGGCGCTGGTTGGTGACGATAACATCACAGGGGGTACTATGTTGCTCTTTACCACTCTCCCAGATGGCGGGGACGGCCAGCAGTGGTATTTCACCGGGCAGCAAATGGTCACGGAGATGTTTGACTTTTCTGAGTATTATTTCGGCGGTGCGCGTTTGTGTGTTATTGGTTTGTGTCATTGAGTGTGATGGTCTTTCTGTATGTCTAGGGAGATTATAGCATAATTAGCCCTTGTCCCTTGTCGCTCTTTACAGAGGCTCTTACAATACGAGGTGAAAATACTGTTGAAGATATTTAACCTGCAAAGAGGGCTGTCCTTATGACTGATTTATTAGCTGCTCGTGCCCAGATGGGCACTTCGCTGGCTTTTCATATCATTTTTTCCGTCCTGGGAGTTGGGCTGCCGCTGCTGCTTTGTGTAGCAGAGGGTTTTGCGCTTCGAAACAAGGATGCTGTTTTGATGGCGCTGACGCGCCGCTGGACAAAGGCTTTCGCTGTTCTTTTTGCGATAGGGGCTGTCTCTGGGACGGTTATTTCTTTTGAACTGGGGCTGCTCTGGCCGACCTACACGAAGTATTCCGGCGCTATTATTGGTATTCCATTCGCGCTGGAGGGCTTTGCCTTCTTTTTAGAGGCGATATTTCTGGGACTCTACCTGTACGGCTGGAACAGGCTTACGCCGCGGGTGCACTGGCTCTGCTCTTTTCCGGTATGGATCAGCGGGGCTGCTTCGGCGTGGTTTATCGTCAGCGCTAACTCCTGGATGAATACACCGACGGGCTTCGAGATACACAATGGGCAGGTGACGAACATTAATCCTTTCCAGGCGATGTTGAATCCCAGCACCCCGTATGAAACAACGCATATGATCCTGGCCTGTTACGTGGTGACCGGCTTTGCTGTCGCCGCTGTGTACGCGGTGGCGATGTTACGCGGCAAGCGGGGAGAATATTATCGAAGGGGGCTATTACTCGGTATGGCAATGGGGGCCATTGCTATCCCGTTACAGATTTTCAGCGGCGACCTGAATGCGCGCTTCCTGGTAGATGCGCAACCTGCCAAATTAGCGGCGATGGAAGGTGTAATCCACACTGAGCGGGGCGCTCCGCTGCGTATTGGGGGGCTTGTTGACCCCACAACTGGCGAGGTCAAGTATGCTTTAGAGATTCCTAATGGCTTGAGCATTTTAGCAAAGGGTGATCCTAACGCGACTATCAAAGGGCTGGATAGTATGCCGCGCGATGATTGGCCTAACGTGGCGCTGGTGCATCCATCGTTTGATGGCATGGTTGGCAGCGGCTTTTATATGCTGTTCATCGGCCTGGTTTTCTGGGTTGTTTATTTCTGGCGTAAACGTGTAGTCCCTGAGAATCGAGTGTTGCTGTGGGGTGTCGTGTTAACAGGTCCTCTTTCATTCCTGGCTTTAGAACTTGGCTGGATGGTGACGGAACTGGGACGCCAGCCGTGGGTCATCTACAACTTTTTGCGGACGAAAGACGCGGTGACGACCGCTCCAGGTTTAAATTACAGTTTCCTGGGCTTTAGCGCTTTGTATGTTGTCCTGGCTGTGACGCTGATCATTCTATTGTTGCGCCTGGCGCGTGAACCTTTGCCCAAGATGGAGTGGTCAGAAGTGAACCAGGAGCAGATGAGCGAGGCTGAAGAAAAAGGCGGGGAGAAATGATATTGACGTATACTGTTCTGGGTGTGCTCTGGCTCGCGCTCATTGCCTATGCCGCGCTTGGTGGAGCAGATTTCGGCGGAGGTATCTGGGATTTGTTGGCAACTGGTCCCCTGGCGGAGCGGCAACGCCGCTTAGTTGGGCAGGCGCTTGGGCCAGTTTGGGAGACAAATCATGTCTGGCTCATTTTTTTGATAGTAGGGCTGTTTGTGGCCTTCCCGTTGGCGTTTTCTGTGCTTTCGACGGCACTCTTTCTGCCGTTCACCCTGGCGTTGATAGGCATCGTTCTGCGGGGGTCGGCATTCACTTTTCGCGCCTATGCAGCACAAGCGGTGGGGACGCGGAAGGTATGGGGACGTGTGTTCAGCTCGGCGAGTACGATTACGCCTTTCCTGCTTGGAACATGTGCGGCAGCAGTGGCAAGCGGTGAAATTCATGTTGTGGGGGGCTCTGTACAGACGCTTATCTGGACGGGCTGGACGACACCTTTTGCGCTGACTATTGGAGCGGTGGCCCTCGCGCTTTGTGCTACGCTGGCGGCAATCTACCTCACGATAGAGGCGAGGGCGATAAATGATACCGAACTTACTGAAGCCTTCCGCTTGCGAGCGATTGTCGCGGGCGCGATTACGGCGGTGTTGGGCGCACTGGGTATCTTGCTCTCGCCATTTGAAGCTCCACTTTTATGGAATGGCATGCTTGCTCATGCCATTCCAGTGGTTATTCTGACAATGCTGGTTGGTTTGGGCGCGGCAGCTTCTCTTTTACGGAGGCGTTATCGCTTAGCGCGTGTTCTCGTGGTGATCGAGACGGGATGTTTCTTTGCTGCGTGGGGAGTATCGCAATTACCTTACTTGATTCCGCCACACGTGACGGTTGAGAATTCTGTCAGCCCGGCGATTACGCTGGAAGAGTTCTTGATTTGCGTTGCTGCTGGTATGATTTTGTTACTGCCTTCGCTGTGGTTCCTGTTCCACGTGTTTAAGGGAAGGAATCCTGTGCCGCTGATAGAGGAGAAATAGGGCAGCCCCTAAGACTGCCCATTCAGGTAGATTGTGATGGTTGGCGACAGGTAGAGTTATTGCTGGTAGTGCTCGACGATGTTGGGGTCGCGCAGTTTGGCTTCTTCGGGGTTGAGGCCGAATTCTCGGCGTGCGCGGCGCTGGCGTAAGAGGTCCCAGCACTGGTCTAATTGTACTTCCAGATCGCGGATGCGAGCTTGTTGGGTTTCGTCGAGGTCACCTTGTTCGGCCTGTTTCATGAGTTCGTGTTCTTCGTTAACCAATCTGGTGATATTGTGCAGAATTTCGTTGTCGTCCATTGGTTGCTCCTTTTCCATTGTTAATGGCGCTGATTGCTCTATGTATATTGTGAAGTACGAGGCGCATACATTGCAAGGGTTTTTACGGGGAAGCAGGGAAGGGTGCGGGGCCGATAAATCGGCTCCTACAGACGGTTTATATGGTACTTGCTGGTAGCTAGTGGTAAAAAATAAAACAAGCCCTGGTTTCCAGGGCTTGAAGTTTTGTTTTGAGGTGATGAAACTACCGAAAACCTACTGCAGAGTGTAGTGAGATTTATGATAGAAGACCATACCTTTACCAAGGACCTTCACGGGCTGAAGTTCTTTGAGCATGATTGCTTCTCCACACTTCGCGCAGATGCGGTTGGTAAGATGGTTCACCTCTTCACGGTTCGCGAGCGAGGCGCGCGCCGTTTTTGAAAGTTCACCCTTTTTAGGCATTGATTCTAGACCCCTTTCGCCTATCTTCCTGCTATGTTTTTGTGTGCCTGGCAATGGAGGACATAGTTGTACTCACATTGAATTGACTACAGTATATCACAGGAAGGCTGGTATGTCCAATTTGACGGTACTACATTTATTATAATCTCTGCTGGTTGTGAAGCGTGGATATGTCAGATGAACAACTCCCTGCCTGTGACATGGTACAAGCAAGGAGTTTTCATAGAAAAGAGATAGGCCGGGTCTACCTTCCCCTGGCATCATCCTCGAGATTAATGGTCTCCCGCTACCTCGAAGATATTGGTTCCCCAGTTATCAAGGGGATCCTGGTTTGCCGCGGGCGGAATGTATTCCGTTGCCTGCCAGATGTTACGGCCACTCGGGTCGAGCGCTGCTGCTGAGTAGTCGCCCCAGCGGGTACTACCGAACAGCGGAGAGGCAAAGCTCAGGTGCGGGCCTGCGCCAAGAGCAGCAATAGTGATACCTCCGAAACTCTTGGCCCCTGACTTTATCACGGCGTAGGCTGAACTTGGGTTGAGTGTTGTGCTGGTGATCGTAAACACCAGGGTCGTTGATCCCTCGATTGTGTGCAGAATCGCTGGATAGAGCAGGTAGCGGCCAGCCGCGGCCACGTACCCCTGATGTGCGACACGCTGGCCTTTTACATCGATTTTGAACCAGGCAACGCCGTCGCGTGCGGAGGGATCACCTTTAATGTTGATAGCTGTACTCAGGGATGCCCACATCTCCAACCGGCCATTGTCGTTAACTACCTGCACTTGCTGCATGCGGTCATCGTCCGGGTTCAGAAACTGTTCAGATAAGACAGGGATATTCAA
>JBGQJX010000206.1:0-7384 GCA_041499255.1 Ktedonobacteraceae bacterium
ATAAAAGAGCTGCCAGGTGATCCCAGCGGTCACCTGGCAGCTCTTTTATTGGCCGCTCCTTCTAAAACGTGATCTCAAATTGCCAGGGTTTTGGCATAATCTCCTCGAATTGAGCAAACGGATCGGCTGCAAGCACCGTCATCGAGTGAGCATCCGCAGAAGGCAGCGGGCGGAAACGCGCGGTCCCTTGATAGACCCACTGGTCAGCGTTACCCCTCAGCTCCGGGCGGGCCAGTAGGATTCCCCCGCGGTCACCCATCCACTGCGCTCCAGTATTATCCTTGAGTAGGAAAATGATACGTGGCACGAATGCAAAGCCTGTCATGAACGGTGGCCTGATCCATAGATAATGGAGCTCAAAATGCATCTCGTAGAACTGTAACTGGTGTAGCAACAGCACCATGCCCTGCTGCTTCTGCTCCAATTCGATGGTAACGCTGCGCGTAGGCTCTTGAGGCATAACCGGCGTGCCCTGTTCAATTTCTTGAGGCGCAGCGATCACAATCGGCGGCCGTGAAGCCAGCTCAAGTGCTTTGACCGAGAAAGGCGTCGCATCATGCATTATTTCATTACACAGTTGTAAGCAAGCATCGCAAATGTAAGCCGCGCCGGGACCGGCTACCATATGTTGGACCTCCGGTGAGCGGCGGCCGCAGAAAGAACAGCGAGCTAGCGATCGGTCGAAACTCATGTATTTCATTTTCCTCGTTCTTAGTACGTCAACCTACTGTTCAATAACTGTGACTCCGCAACGCGGCAACAGCCGCGTTCTGTAATCCCATTCGTTCAAGCAAAAAAGCATGCGCCTCCCATTCCAGCCGATCATCCAGCGGCGTAAGCACTACCGATGAGTCATAATCAGTTATCTCAGAACTCCCTGAAGTTGTCGCCCCCTTTGTCAAATCGCCTTCCTCTTCAAAACTTGCACCATCTACCCAATCATTCTTCCCATACGTCCGCCGCAGGGCCAATCCAATCAAATGGTCGGCGAAATGCGGATTTTTTGGCAGAAGCGAACCATGCATATACGTCCCATAGGCATTGCGATAGATAGCCCCTTCTGAAGCATCTTCTGCATTATTGCCATAGCCCTTGAGCACTTTTCCCAGAGGTTGAGCGGTTCCCAGATACGTGCGCCCTCCATGATTCTCAAAACCAACCAGCGTACTCCCATTCCAGCTTATTGCGATATCTCCAATGCATCGTGCGACACGCGGCCCCTTGTGAATCGTCCACGCATCGAAAACTCCTAATCCTCGCATGTCAGGGCCGCTGGCTGGCCGGTAATAATGCGCTAGCAATTGGTAACCTCCACAGACCGCCAGCACTGGCATATCATCCTCAATTGCAGCCCATAACCCAATTCCCTTGGTCTCATGTAAATCTAGCGCAAGGTGTGCCTGCTCCCTGTCCTGCCCTCCACCAATAAACAACATATCATACTCATCTGGCGCTAAAGCGTCACCGACGCCCAGGCTGACAACCCGCAGTTTGATACCGCGTAGCTGACAGCGTTGACGGAGTACGAGAATATTGCCGCGATCCCCATACAAATTTAATTGATCGGGATAGAGATGACCTAACGTGAGCGTCAGGTGTGGAGAATTTTGGTCCTTCAACTGTCTCTTCCCTCCCAGTAGTGAGGCGTCAGTCCTCGCCGCTCCAGCTCGCGCTGTATTTCTAATAACCCGGTATACGTTGGTACAATAAACAATGTTTCACCTACAGGCGTCTGGCGAACTGCTCTATCAAGCGCTTCGCCAATACCATAGCGCGGTGTCGATGCAATGGTAAGAGCTTCTCCGCCCATCTCTTCAGCAACCCTCACACTTCTATTCTTTCGTTGACGTTTATTACGGGTAGCCTGGGCTGTATCACGCTTCATAGCTCGCAAAGGAGCTGTGTTCACTATGTTCATTTCGTCCAGAGCCATACCCGCGTACTTTAAGCGTAGAGCCAGGTCCAAAGCGCGACTACCAGCTACCACAAGCGTCATGGTTTGATGGACTGCACGCTCAAAATCTACATCCCATATCCAGGAAATATCACGCCCGTCGGCAATATTATCATTAAGTACAAATAGCACGTGTCTTCTTGCACCTTCGCTAAAAAGCGTCCGCAGCACTTCGTTGAAACCTGTTGGGTTTTTTGCCAGCAATAATCGTAGGGTGCGTCCTTCAATTTGTAGACGTTCACCACGCCCAAAAATCGGCTTGAATTGTTCAATCCCTGTCACTATCGGTTCCCAGCCTATTTCAAGCGCCTGGGCTGCCGCAGTCGCTGCCAGAGCGTTATAGACGTTATAAATTCCTGGCAGAGGAATAACTATTTCCTGCTGCTGTTTTGTCTTTGCCAGATTGACTGAACTGGCAATGTCGATACGCATCCGGTCAAAGTCATCTGATCGCACTTTGACTGCTCGCACTTCTGGTTGGGGACGTTGGCGACCGCAGCCTGTGCAGTAGTAATGGCCCATATGGCTGAAAAATTGTAGCTCGTAGCGATATTCACCCCCACATCGTGGACAGATACGCGTATCGATAACCTGGTGTCTTTCATCTGCGCTCTGCTGTGTTGTTAGGTCAAGTGCGGGATCATCTATGCCGAAATATACAACTCGACCTGGGAATATCTCACCTAGATATGCAGTGGTAGGATCATCGGCGTTCACAACGAGAATGGTATCCGTTGAGAGTGTACTCAAAGTTTGTTGCCACCGTTCGGCAATACTATCAACCTCTCCATAGCGATCAAGTTGGTCGCGGAAAAGGTTGGTGAACACTATCACACGCGCGGAAACCGATTGCACCGCTTGTGGCAGGACCGCTTCATCCACCTCAAGAATCGAGATTGCCCGACCATCTCTCCGCAAATGTCCATTGGGCAGGGCTCGTATAACCAGCGAGCTGGCTATTCCTCCCATCAAGTTAGAGCCTTCTCTGTTGCGCCACACACGCAAGCCAGCATCGCTGAGAATAGCAGCGATGAATCCGCTCGTTGTCGTCTTGCCATTCGTTCCTGTAACAACCACACTTCCATATTCCAACTGCGTTGCAAGATGGCCAACAATATTTGGATACATCCGTTGCGCAACAAGGCCAACAACACTGGTACCTCCACCTAAATGCAGTCGACGGCTCAAAGCACCCGCTGTTCGACCTCCTACAACCGCCAATCCTGCCCGGAGGGATGTGCGCCGTTTAGGATGATAAACACTGCGCTGACCGCCGGTACCAGTGGTATCGGGGCGTTCAGCGAGTGACCCAGTGCGTTTTGTATTCTTCTTGTTTCGCCCTGAGCGCTGATCCCTACGGGGCATCCTGTCGGATGGCCTCTGTTTTCGCATACTGTTCCTCCAAAGCAGCGCTGATATTTACTGGCTTCTTGTAATGAATGCAGCATAGCATGGGAGGACAAACAGGTCAAGTTGGTTCAAAACCTCTAGATCTATACGCATCTCGAAACGCAGGCGGCGAACCAGAGAGGGAATTTTTCGATAAAGCGCATCGTTTCATAAAAGTAGACTGTTACCCTATTGACAACATAAGCTATTCTATCCATTGAGACAGAATACTCATATATTTGGGTCTAGGTCCTCGCAGGGTTCCAGGGGATAGCCCCTTGGGCACCCTTACTATTCTCCCTTCTCTAGAGGATGAAGAACCACATATTCGTTAGCTCGTAGGTTGAGTTATAAAATACAAGATCAGGTAATAATTTAAATGACAAAGAAACTTGTGATAGTAGAATCACCAGCAAAAGCGAAGACCATTGAAAAATTTCTTGGACGAGATTTTGAGGTCCGAGCCTCGATGGGCCATATCATAGACCTCCCGAAAAAAGGACTGGGAGTAAACACCCGCAAAGACTTTGCGCCACAATACGAAATAATTGAGAAAAAAGATAAACTTATCGACGACCTGAAAGCAGCCTCAAAGCGCGCCGACGAAGTAATCCTGGCCCCAGACCCCGATCGCGAGGGCGAATTTATTGCCTGGTCTCTGAAACAAACACTGGAACTCCAGAACCCACATCGAGCCGTCTTCAACGAAATAACCAAAAAAGCCGTTCAGGACGCTATCAAAAAACCGCGCGAGATCAACGAGGACCTCTTCAATGCACAACAGGCTCGCCGCGTTCTGGATCGTCTCGTTGGTTATAAAATCAGCCCATTGCTCTGGCGACGTATACAGTCTGGCACCAGCGCAGGTCGCGTCCAATCGGTTGCCCTTCGGCTCATTTGTGACCGCGAAGCGGAGATTCGCGCCTTTATTCCAGAAGAATATTGGAGTATCACCGCAACTCTCAGCAAGCATCAGCAGCCCGAGCGCTTTGAAGCCAATTTAATTACGCGCCTCAAGGATATGACCGCTTTCAATAGCCAGGAGAGCGCTGCGGAAGGGGAAGAGCAGACTGCGCCTCCCTCGTTGAATGGGGCAAAGGCCCCGGCGACTGAAAAAGGGCGTATTAAAATTTCCTCCAAAGAAGAGGCGGATACCATTCTGGCTGACTTAAAAGGCGCCACCTACACCGTCTTGAAGGTAGAGGAGAAAGAACAGCGGCGCCAGCCATACCCACCCTATACCACCAGTACTATGCAACAGGAAGCTTCTGTTCGGCTCCACTTCAAGCCCAAGAAAACTATGAGCCTTGCCCAACATCTCTATGAAGGCATTGAAATGGGCGAGCGTGGTCACCAGGGCTTAATCACCTACATGCGTACTGACTCAACCCGTGTCTCTGATGAAGCGCAGGCAAAAGTCAAAAGCTACATCGCGTCGGAATTTGGACAGCCCTATGTCGGACTTGGCCGCACCAGCAAAGCCAAAGCTACTACCCAGGATGCCCATGAAGCGATCCGTCCAACCGATGTCGCATTAACGCCGCCGATCGTGAAATCCTACCTGACTTCTGACCAGTTTAAATTGTATGAACTTATCTGGCGCCGCTTCGTCGCTAGCTTTATGACACCTGCTGTCTTTGATACTATCCGAGTTGATATCGTAGCTGCTCAGTTTGTCTTTAGAGCCACGGGTTCTCATCTCAAATTCCCTGGCTTTTATGCGGTCTGGCCTCGTGAAGAGGATGAAAAGCTCTTACCGGCCCTGACAGTTCAAGAAGTGCTTGATCTACACCGTTTACAGCCTGAGCAACATTTTACACAGCCCCCTCCACGTTATACTGAGGCGAGCTTGATTAAAGAGCTTGAAGAGCAGGGTATTGGACGCCCCAGTACCTATGTGCCCATTATCAGTACGATCCAGGACCGTGGTTATGTAGACCAGGATCAACGTCGCTTTATACCCACCTGGCTGGGCGAAACGGTCAACGAGGTCATGAATAAACACTTCCCCAATATTGTCGATATCAGTTTTACCGCCGATATGGAGCGGAAACTGGACGACGTCGAGGAAGGAAAGCAATCATGGACAGAGTTTTTACACGGCTTCTATGGCGAATTCAAAGTAAGCATGGAAAAAGCAGAGGCAGAAATGAATCGTGTACAGAAGCCTGTCGAAGAAATAGATGAACTTTGCCCCGATTGTGGCCGCCATTTGGTCATTCGTACCGGTCGTTTTGGCCGCTTCATCTCCTGTTCAGGCTTTCCGGAATGCCGCTATCGTCGCTCCTTTATGAATAAAACAGGCGCTTTTTGCCCCGTATGTAATGGTGACCTGGTTGAGCGCAAAACAAAGCAGAAGAAACGGGTATTCTTTGGCTGTAGCAATTATCCTACCTGCAATTTCGCTGTTTGGGAGCGTCCTGTTCCCGAACTTTGCCCAGACTGTGGCGGACTGATGGTGATCCCTCGTGTTGGGCAGGACCCTGTCTGCTATGCAGAATTTGTCGCACTACAGCGGAGCACCGAAGCGAAACCCCAGCAGGATGAAAAGAAAACTTCGCGCGCGACTCGCAAGAAAACAGCTGCGGTAGCGGCGGAAGGTGAGCCTATAGCTGCGGAAACAAAGACCAGGCGACGAGCAACCACATCTGCAAAAAAGAGCACAGCATTAAAGGATGGGCAGCCAACTACAGAGCCGAAAAAAACTAGGAAAACGCCAACACGCGCAACCGTCACCAAAAAAACATCAGCTCGAGCATCGACCGCCAGGAAAACGCCAACACGCGCAACCGCCACCAAAAAAACAACCTCCACTCGTCCCAGGCATGGCTAATGCAGTGGCGCTTGCCCTGGTAACTTCACCCAAACCCCTTCCCTCTCTGGTGATATAATCAGAATAAGTTAATTATTTGCCCAATAGAGAATAAGTTCTGGTAGTTGGAGGATTTCATGTCGCATGCAGTCACGCTAATTCCTGGCGATGGAACCGGGCCAGAAATTACAGAAGCGACACGTCGTGTACTTGAGGCAACAGGTGTACAGTTCAGCTGGGAAGTTTACCAGGCTGGCTTAGAAGTTTTAGAGAAATACGGCACAGTTTTACCTGATGAAGTCATTGAATCCATTAAACGGACAAAAGTGGGTTTAAAAGGACCTATAACCACGCCCATCGGCAAAGGATTTCGTAGCGCAAATGTGCAGTTGCGTAAGAAACTCGACCTCTATGCCAATCTACGACCGGCAAAAACGTACCAGGGTCTGCGTTCGCGCTATGATAATATTGATTTGACAATTGTTCGAGAAAATACAGAAGATTTATACGCTGGTATCGAATTCCAAAGGGGAACGCCCGAATACGAAGAGATCATCGAAACAATTGCTCAAACCACTGGTACCCGTCTCAACAACGATTCCGCTATGAGCATCAAGTTTATCTCTGTCATGGCAACACGGCGTATTGTCAAATTTGCTTTTGAATATGCTCGAGCTAACGGGCACCGCAAAGTCACCGCGGTCCACAAAGCTAATATCATGAGGTTCTCCGATGGTTTGTTCCTCTCTACTGCCCAGGAAGTTGCTAAGGAATATCCTGACATTCAATTTGAGGATCGCATCGTAGATAATATGTGTATGCAATTGGTGCAGAAACCGGAAATGTATGATGTGCTAGTCCTGCCCAATCTGTATGGCGATATTATATCTGACCTCTCAGCAGGCCTGATAGGAGGTCTCGGTGTTGCGCCAGGCGCGAATATTGGCAGCCAGTATGCAATTTTTGAACCTGTTCATGGCAGCGCGCCCAAATATGCCGGGCTGAATAAAGTGAATCCCATGGCAATGATGTTCTCGGGCGTACTCATGCTCCGTCACTTATGTGAGCGAGACGCAGCCAATCGCCTGGAAAAGGCCATAGCCCGGGTAATTGCAGAAGGCAAGAACGTCACCTATGATTTGAAACCACGCCCCGATGACCCCACTGCCGTAGGCACCTCACAGGTCGCAGATGCCGTCATCGAAAAATTGCAACAATTATCATGAGCC
>JBGQJX010000207.1:0-7199 GCA_041499255.1 Ktedonobacteraceae bacterium
AAAAATCACAGAGAGCTTACAACTCGTAACTTGAATTCCCAGACCTCATTGAACTGATCACCGGTAAAAGCCAGCAGAAAGGCATGTGACGGTTTTGTTTTGGTGAAGTGGTGTACTGTGAAAGCTTTGTGCAATCAATGCCGTATCTTCGTAATGTAGAAAACAGTTTTAGCTATAAATGAAAGGAATAGATCATGGTAACGGATAACAGTATCAGAAAATGATAGCAAATACGCCATCAGATCCATTCAGACGGCAAGCCGTCGGGGGTGAACTGCTGCACCCACGATCTCCTGCCCTCGGAGGAGGGAATCGGAGAATGCTTTGGGATATTCCTTGCGCAGAATGTTGTAGCTCCCATTAATATCCGCGTTGATCCGTCGTCCATCCTTTGCCCGATATAAGCCGCGTTTTTCTCGTTTGCCGCTAAACTTGGGCTTCTCCGCTCGTTTTGGATCGTAGGTGGGAATGTCGTCTAGATCGAGAAAAGACGCCTTGCTGGTGTAACTCTCTTCCCGAACGATCACGGTGATGCCAACAAGCTGTGCCTTGTACTGGAGCATCTGGATAAACCGGCTGTGGGGAATCTGCACAAAGGTTTGGTTATTGCGCTTACCCATGTCTACCTCCTGCTTCCACAGCTTATTCAACCCGATCACCAGCGTCCCGATCCCTTCTTTGACCAACAGATCGATGATACGACGGCTTGCCGTGTGCAGATAGGTGTTGACGCGGCGATTGCGCTTCGTCGTGATGCGGTCCAGTTGGCGCGAAGTGAAACGGTTCTGTTTGGCCAGACGACTCTGATGGCGGGCGCGTCCCTTATTGTAGTAGGCATTGAGGTGCTTGAGCGGGCGTCCGTTGATGAGCAATGGTCGAAAACCGGTTTTGGTGCTGGTGATGGCCGCAAGCTGGTTGACCCCCAGGTCGAGAGCGGCGACGACCAGCGGATCGACCTGGGCCTGCTTCTCAGCTTTCTGGTAGACCACCTCGACCACGTAACACGATCCACGCGGGATGATGCGCACCTGATCGAGGGCCTCCCACTCTAGCTTCGTCTCAATTGCAATCGCCAGCCCTGACGGGACCAGCTTGCCCGTCTTTGTGAAGGCGCGTTTCCCAAGGGCCTGTTTGTCGTAGATCAGGATGTTGCGGCCACGCTCCTTGTGCTTGTAGCCAGGGATCTTGGGTTTGCCGGTGAACTTCTCGGGATACTCATCGTATTCTTTGAGGCCCTTTCGGAAGGAGCGCCAGTTCTTGTCGATCACGATCAAAATGGAATTGGAAACCTTTCTGGGCAGAGCGTGATAACACTCCAGGTGCTTCACACGGTGGAAGATTTCCCCATAAGGCAGGTACTTGCCCTCATGGATGAACGCTTGCCGAATCTGGTAGGTGGCCTGATTGTAGAGGTTTTTAGAAGCAAACGCCGCCGCATCAATGGCCCCGTAGCGCGGATCACGTTTGGAGACCACATGTTGCTCAACGAGTTGCATGATCGTCTTCCTTGGCTTGAAGCTGTTCCACGAGGCGCTCCGTTTTCCGTTTGGCGCGGCGTGGTCCGTAGAGCCGGGCGCAGGTCGAATAGACCATACTGGCTACATCGTGAAGCAGGTCTTCTTTGTTGTTCTCTGCTGGATTGACCACCTCGATGGTTCTTCCCTGGATTTCCAAAAGCACCTCGATATACCGGAAACCGAAGCGGGTAAGCCGATCCTTATGCTCAACGACCACCCGCCTGATCAGTGGATCTCTCAGCAGAGACAACAGCTTCGGACGACTATCATTGACGCCTGATCCTACCTCTTTGACCAGCTTGACGACGCGATAGCCACGGATGGTGCAATACTGCGTGAGCCGCTCTGCCTGTCGCTCCAGATTCTCTCGATGCGAGGCTTCAGAGACACGTGCATAGATCGCTACCCGCTCTTCTGCTGAGGCTATCTTGCCCTCAGTCTCGACAATGATCGTTCCTGATGGCGCTTGATAGCCGCGTATCACGCCCTGGTGCCACCAGCGAAGCGCCGTACTGTAACTAATTCCCTGTTGTTTGGCATATTGGCTTAACTTCATAGAAGAAATATATCATATTTGCTAGTATCTGACAATGTTTGCTATCATTTCTTGGAAACGTTCTTACACTGAGATGCGCCACTTCACCGTGCGTGAATATCCAACGATCATCGTCGACAACTATTTCGGCGGGATACATGTCAGGGGAGCACAACAAAGCAAAACTGGATACTGATCGGTGAAGAATCTGCACCCGCTTACTATCTTTTTCAAAGACTAGGTGGGAAAACGCGCGCAGAAACGGGCAAATGCTGCGGCGACCTGTTGACGTGTTTCCTCGAGGGTGCCACTGTTATTGATGACCTCATCTACCAGCGCCAGCCTATCGGCAACCAGCGGCTGCGCATTAATGCGCGCCATCGCCTCTGCTTCACTCAAATCATTTCGTGCCATCAACCGCTCCATCTCCTGCTCTTCTGCACAAATCACCAACCACTTACTCTGACAAAAGGCCCCGGAGCCCCCTTCTAATAATTTTACCGCGTCAATAATAGCAATACCTAAGGCACTTACAGAGGATAATTCGCCGATAAGCGCAACGCTCACTGCCGGGTGGACTATCGCTTCTAGCCGCCGCATTGCGCCAGCATCCTGGAAAACAATTTCACCCAGCGCCTTGCGGTCGACGCTGCCATCAGAAGCTATAACCGAGTTCCCAAAAGCCTCCGCCACCTTTACCGCTATAGGTTGGCCGGCTTCATACAGTTTATGCACCACGGCATCCGCGTCGATATAACGTTCCGCTCCCATTTCGAGCAGCATCTTCCCAACGGCCGTCTTACCACAAGCAATATTGCCTGTCAGCCCAATAATACGAGGCATCTCAGCTACGCTCCTAACACATCATGTACTTGCTTCAACGAGTATATCACAGCCTTAAAAGAAGGCTTGCGCGCGTATCTCAACCCTCCAAAAAGTACCTATACCTGTACAATTGTTGCACGAGTGACTACCGTGTATCGTACAATAGCAAAGTTATTTGCTGGTCTATTAAACGCAACTAAGGAGCAACCCATGGGCAGACGCCTGGGACTTGTTATTGGAATCAATTCCTATCAAGATGGGGCCTTTCAACCATTGCAATATGCTGAAACCGACGCACGAGCAATCGCTCAATGGTTGGTTAATACGCAAGGCGGCAACTGGTCACCCGCCGACGTTCAACTTGTTCAGGGCACATATGCCACCCGTGAACTGGTTGAGGCGCTGATCACCCAATTGTGCGCGAATGTAGCAGGCCCAGGAGATATTGTTTTTGTTTACTTTGCTGGACATGCGTTCCTGGATAATGCGAACGGCGAGGGATATCTGGCACTGGCAAATACTCGTTATCAGCAGCCCGCAACGGCCATCCACCTGCCCACCTTAACCCAGCAATCAATGGGCCGCAGCCGCGCAGATCATATCGTTTTTCTGTTTGATTGTTTCCAGACAGGCCAGTCCTGGAGTAACTGGCGTAAGACGCCTTACGACAACAGGCCGCTTATTGGCCCGAACGTGCTCAACGCTTTGCAACAAACAGGCAATCGTTTGATGCTCTGCTCCTGCCGCGGCAATGAGTTTGCCCGCGAAGCAGGTGAGAAAAATCTGGGCATTTTTGCTCACCGCATGATTCTCGGCCTTTGCGGTTCCGCCAGCGACCCTGCAACCGGGCAGATCACACTTCAACGTCTCCATGCGTTTCTCTTTAGTTCGCTTGGAGAACAGCAACGCCCCCAGCTCTTCGGACAAGAGCTTACTCCTCTTGTTTTGGTAGGAGATATGTCTGTAATGCCGCTAGCTACTCAACATAGCGGGCAGCTTCCTCGTACTCAGAGCGGTCAATTACCTGCAGTCTTTCCACCTGGCGTCACTCAGTCCCCATCGCTCCAGGCTGCTACCGTAGGTATTCTCATGAGTCAAGCGCCGCAAAGCGCTACCAGCAATGCGCAGTTGTCGCACTTGCCACAGATGTCTCCAACAACCTCAGGTCAACTCGCGCTCTCCGCGGCAGCAGAACAACAATGTGAGATGCTCTTGAGACAGGCACAGCAATCCATACAGCAGCAAAACCCCGCAGCAGCATTCAACTACGTAGAACAGACGCTGTTAGTCGCTCCGCATAACACATCGGCCCTCATTCTCAAAGCACAATTGCTCGGCACTGCTGGCAGCTTTCAAGATGCACTCAATATAATCGAACAGGTTTTGAGAATTGACCCCGACAATGCCCTGGGGTGGAGCATGCGAGCAGCGCTGCTGTCAAACATGGGCCAGTATCAGATGGCTTTACAAGCTGTAGAACATTCCCTCGAACTTGATCCAAACAATCCAGAAACCTACTCTATAAAAACAAGCATCATGGGTCAAATCGCCGCCTATCAGAGCACAGGTAACAGTAAAAAATTGGTGGTTCCACAACCCAAAAAACCTCAGGGATCCTTTGTTCTTGACATGGGCTTGCAAGTTTTAGGTCTGTTAGTAGGTATTGTCGGTACCGGTCTACCAATCCTCCTACCCAGATTACCACTGATCCTGGCTTTTATTTTACAAAGCCTGGGATTGGCTATTCTCTGTACCATTGCTGCACGCGGCAGTTTCCTCTACGGCTTTTCCCGTTTCTTCCTGACGTTCATCATCAGTGGTATAGCCACGGGCTTGTTGGCGACTGGGATTTTCCTCGGGGGTGCAAATAAAATTGGCACAGGTCGTGTCTATACAATAGTACTCCATCACCCGGAACTATTGTTACCCTTGCTCTTCTGCGGCGCCTGGCTCGCGGCTGCGGCGGCTATCCCGCTGCTTCTGGCGCTTTTCAGCTTTATCGGCGGACTGATAATTGGCGTGAGAAGAAAGAAGCGCTAAACGACCCATCCCTTAACTTGCCTCTTCTGCCAGCCGCTCCCATTCTACAAGAAGCTCATCCACATGAGTTCTGGTTTGCTCATATTCGGCGGTAAGTTGCGTCAGTTTGGTCGCGTCTGCCTTGAGCGCTGCCTCGGCTAACGCTTCCTCCACAGCCTTGACACGCTCCTCTGCTATCTCAATTTCACCCTCAACATCTTCCAGCGTACGCGCCTTAATCTTGCTTTCTTTCCTGCTTTTCGGTCTCGAGACTTGCGCGGCAGCTTTTGTGGTCGTTGTTTCTGAACTCCCACTTTTGGCGCGAGCAGAGATGGGCACATCCAGTACTATAGGGTGCTTACGCGTGCGGTACTCGGTATAGTTGCCCATATAAGGGATCAAGACACCGTCTTCGATGACCCATACCTTGGTCGCCAGGCTATCGATAAAGTAGCGATCGTGCGAGACAAAGAGCAGTGTTCCCTCAAACTCTCCTAAGACTTCTTCAAGAAATTGACGCGATTGAAGATCGAGATGGTTGGTCGGCTCATCTAAAATCAGCAGGTTGGACCCCTGGAGCGTCAGTTTCGCTAGAGCCACGCGGCTGCGCTCCCCGCCGCTAAGTGCGCCAATTGGTTTGAATACATCATCCCCTGAGAAGAGAAAGCGTCCAAGAAATGTACGCGCGCCCTCCTCGCTCAATGTTGTCACCTGGCGGATTTCGTCGATGACGCTGCGTTCATCATTGAGACCAGTATGGGTTTGTGAGTAATACCCGATACGCACATTGTGGCCCAAAAACACCTGTCCACCAACGGGCGGCAGTTCACCAATGATCGTGCGCAAAAGCGTCGTTTTACCAGAACCATTTGGCCCAAGCAAACCGACCCGGTCACCTCGTAATAGTTCCAGGTCAGCCACCCTTACCAGTTCTGTGCGCTCCTTCGCTTCACTGATGTAGCCAACAGCAAGCTTTTGTGTCGACATGACTACCAGGCCACTGTCAACAATCGGAGTAAATTCGAAATGCATCTCCGGAAAATCCTGGGGACGCTCGACACGCTCCAGGCGATCAAGGAGTTTTTGACGACCCCGCGCCTCACGACTTCGCTGACCAGCCTTGTAACGGCGAATAAACTCCTCTGTATGGGCAATATGTGCCTGTTGCGCTTCGTATTCACGCAAACGACGTTCCATGCGCTCCTCTCGCAAGTGCAGATATTTTGTATAGTTGCCGGGATATTCTTCAATTCGACCAAAAGCCATCTCAATGGTTCGCGAAACAATCTTATCGAGAAAGTATCGATCATGAGCAACGACAACCATAGCGCCTTTCCAGCCTCCAAGGTATGTCTCCAACCACTCCAGGGCTTCCAGGTCAAGGTGGTTGGTTGGCTCATCCAACAAGAGAAGATCCGGTTCTTGCAAGAGCAGTTTACCCAGAGCGGCGCGGGTTTGTTGCCCACCACTGAGCTGGAGCACCGGGGATTCTTGTTGCTCGCGCGTAAAACCTAAACCATCGAGTACTTGATCAACGCGATGTTCATACATGTAACCGCCAGCATGTTCAAGACGCATCTGTAGTTCATCATAGTGCTGTAGCAGTTGTTCATGCAGGAAAGGGTCCTCAGCAACAGCCAGTGCCCTGCCAAGCTCGTTCAGTTCATGCTCCCAGGCACGCACATCTGCGAAAACGGTGAGCATCTCTTCGCGCAATGTGTTCTCGGCCTGAAAGTCTGTTACCTGCAGCAGATAGCCGGTGCGTGTATTGCGAGCAACAGCTACGCTGCCCTCGTCCGGTTCCTCGCGGCCCGCTAATATATTCAGTAATGTGGATTTACCAGCGCCATTGGGACCCACAAGTCCAATGCGATCATCTTCATTGATCTGAAAGCTCACATCACGAAAAATGCGTTCAGCGCCGAATGATTTTCCTACCTGGATGACACTTACTATTGGCATACGTCGTTTCCACCTATTGATCAATTCGCTATAGTACTATACCTTTATAAAGCGAAAATAGCGTACCATACCAAGGCAAACCTTGCAATATGAGCTGATGAGCTTCAGGGTGATTTAAAAGTCGGGGTGCAGGGGGCGAAGCCGCCCTGCCGGGGTCTGGGGTGTCCCCAGCTATTCCCTTTTTTATTCTCGCCGCCGCCGGCGGCGCATCTCTTGCAACCCTGCAAAAACGACTTTTAAATCGCCCTGGATGAGCTTTAACTGGTTGGCTTGAAAGACTCGATATGGTATACTGACAAGGCAGCCCTTTCTTCGCGAAGAAAGGAACATAGAAAGAAAAG
>JBGQJX010000208.1:0-7192 GCA_041499255.1 Ktedonobacteraceae bacterium
CAAAGGAGGACCGTCATGAATCGCGAAGAGCAGCTCGATGTCCTGATCGAGAGGAGTGCGCGCAGTGAGATGCCGCTCGCTCGTGCCAGTGACGAGGTGATGGTCAGATTGGCTGCGGCAGAAACACTTGCGCACCTGCAAGGCGTGGTTGTTCCGCCCGAGTTGACAGAGCGGGTGGAGGCACGGCTACGCGCGCGCATCCATGGTCAAACGCTGCAAACTGGCAAAGTGTTTCCGCTCCCACACGCACCCGCCAGGCGGCGCCGGTGGCTGACCCTGCTGAGCGCTGCGGTACTGGTGCTCCTTCTGGTGAGTATTGGGACGCTCACCGCCGCGGCCCGCAGCCTGCCGGGTGATGCGCTCTATGGCCTGAAGCAAGTTGAGGACCGATCGGCGCTGGCCTTTGCCGGCAGCCCGCGTGCTCGAGCCGAGGCAGCGATTGGTCAGTTACGCAGCACGCTGGCTGATCTCCATACGGTGGTCGTGGCTGGACGCACGCAAGATGCGCTGCAGCAGGCAGTGAATGCGGTGGTGAGCAAAACCAAAGACAGCCGAGCGGCGGTGGCAGCCGTCGCCGTTGGGGCAGATCGCGTAGGGGTGCAGCATGACCTCGATACGGCTCTGAGCGCGGAAGAACAGACCCTGCGCTCATTGCTGCGGCAGGTGAATTGGCCTATACGGGTGGCTCTCACGCAACAACTGGGCGCGCTGGGTGATGTGGTTCCCACTATAACGCAAGTGAGTGTGAGCCAGCAAAGCGATGACACCCTCCTGGTGACCGTGCGTGGGACAAACTTTGCGCCCACGGCCGAACTGGTAATCAATGGAGAGCCTCAAGGGGGAGGACAACAGAGTACGACAACGCAACTCATCGTGGTCATCAGCGAGGCAGGTTGGCAGCATGAAGCGCTGGCAATCGGTGTGCTGAACCCGGATGGGACGGCGGCTCAGACTCAGGGGGTCTTTCAAGGAAGCGATGACAAACCCAATCAGCAGCAGGGGGGTGACGATCATGGTGGAAAGAGCACGCCTGGACCCGGTACCACGCCAACTGCAGGAGACGACCATGGCGGACGTGGAGGCGGCCATTAAAGAAGCGATACCTCTCTCAATCGCGAGTATAGAGAGCTAACAGGTGTCTCAGAGCAGACGGCTCTCCGTGATCTAGAGGCTCTTGTGGAGCAAGGAATGCTCAAGAAAATAGGTAAAACACGAAGCCGACAATACAAATTGCCATGATGTGTGTTCGTCTATTGTAGGTGCGAAAAGATTTTATGATCCCTGGGTTTGAAGTGTTTTTCCAGGCCAGGAGACTTTAGAATAATTGGCAAAAATAAAGTCTTCTGTGCCTGATTTTGGTGGGTAGAGGTTTGTCTAAAATGGCTCCTGGTGCGCTTCCAGAGAGGGGTGGGGCGGGAGGGACTCGAACCCTCACGGCCTTGCGGCCAGGAGATTTTAAGTCTCCAATGTCTACCATTTCATCACCGCCCCCCGGGTTGATGTGGTGCGTTGACATGATATTAACATGCTCCAGGCTATTCGTCAATCATTTTTGTGAGAGTGACAACGAACGAGATAGAGGTAATACATTAGGGACAATATTCTATGGGTTGCCGTAGCCACTCTAAATTAGGACCCATAAGTAACTCGGTCATTTTTGTATGATGCGTGTTTTTCATCGGCACGGTTTGCGTATCGAAGCCATACCGTTGTGCGAGTTGTCGCACAGCATCGACGTCATCATAGGTCATCAGGAAGTCACCACGAAGCCTGCTAGCAATTTCGAATAATTCTTCATGATCCAACTCAGAATGAGTGTAGAGGCGACTTCCCGCGTTTTTGCCTCCTGCTGTGTAAGGAGGATCAATGAAGAACACTACATCAGCGTTACTGGTATGCTCTCTGAGGACGTTCATACCATCGCCATGGATGAAAGTAATATAATCTCGTATCTTCACAATGTTTTGTATCCGCTTCTTGAGTGTGATGGGATACCAACGCGATCGAATACCCTTTCCATTTTCACCCTTGCTAACGAGTCCTGCCCCGGGAGCCAAATGCCACCGCGATTGACACGGTTTCTGAGAATAGTTCTAAATGCTTGTTCTCTCAATGTGAGGTCAGTTCTGGCTAAAAAAGCCTTAACATTCTCTTGTGTCAAGTCGAAAGTTTCAATTTCGTGTGCAATCCATTGCCAATTTTCTCCATCAAGGATAGTTTCCCAGACAGCGGCCACATCCTCGTCAATTTCAACCATCGTGACGAATTCAGTAAGACCTTCAGCCGCAGTTGTCAAACTTACGATGCTGCCACCTGCAAACGGCTCGATGAGACGTGTAGGGTGTACGGGTGCGAGGCCAAATTGTTGTCTAATTTGAGGTGAAAGCCACCTTCGAAGACGGGGCACTATCCATGTCTTGCCGCCTGGATAGCGGAAAGGGCTGCGCTGCGGCACAGAAGCAACATTGATAAATTTACTATGTTGTGTATCATCAAAAAAAGTCATTTGTTGCATATAGGACCTTACACGATCTCATCTTTATGATGAGTAATTGTCTGTGGGAAATCCAAAGACTTCGGCAAGTGGGTGTTTTGGCATCTAGTTCATCCTCTTCAATTATCCGAATGCTGCAGCCATTATAAAGTATTGGTAATCCTGGTGCAACAAACGCAGTATTGCGAGGAGCTCGGAACTTTGGAAAACGTACCAGCTTTGCCTGAAACTGTGGAAAAAAGGGTTGCATTTCTCCCTCTTTTTCAACTTCGTTTCAGCTTCATTTCAGATGCATGTGTTTCAATTTGTTGCCTAGATGCTCTTTGCCTCTACAAGGCTCTCAGTCGTGTGGAAGGGATCTCGTACGTACCATTCATGGCGGATGGCACGCATTAATAGAGCACAATCCAGTTCTGCTGATCCCGGGGGAAACCGTTGTTGATCGTCGAAGAAACTTGACTCCGCCTTTGTCACCTGGAGTGGCTCAACCTTCCAGTTGAAGCATCGAAGTTCTAAGCTGTCGAGTCTTCCCGCTTCCCTTGTAACCGAATACCCGAGCGAGCCTTGCTCAAAAAACGTAGAGGCTTCCTCTAAAGACGCAAAAATCGAATTTTCAGAGAGTTGTGAAGTGACATGAGCCTCAACTGTCACTCGCGTCTGATCATCGTCACTGACTAGCTGGACCTGGAAAGAATCGTCTCCCTCTGTGACCTGAAAATGAGCATGATGATGGATCCCAGGAAATAGTTTTCCGCCAATGAAGGTGTTGAACTGAGAAGAGGTGTCTCGTCTCGGGATATAGACTCCTTCTCGATATTCACCGTTCTCTTCCCACTCAACTGCGATGCGGTGAGCTGCATTCTCAGAGGACAAACCGAGTAAGGTTGGCAGAGAACGGGGTCTGAGTTGCTTGAGGCGGATCAGACAGATGCCCGCTATTCCCATCCCATGAATACACCTGGGCCGAAATGGGCCTGGCAAGAGTCTCTGAAGGTAGGGGGGATCGACACGGTAATTCACGAGGATACGCCGATCAATAGTGCCTGCTATGGTGGGAATATTCATGGTATACCTCATTCTGTATAGACAAAAGGAGTGTGAAAACACAATGAATGATGTTCCATCCTTACGATGATTGGTCTAAAAAGTGGTAACATGTTACCATCTTCTTAGAAAACGCTACAAAAGACGTTCCATCCTTACGATGAGATGGTGGTTTGAGCAGCGCCAGGCAGGGTAAAATAAAAGCGACAACCCTCTCCCACCACGCCCGAACTTTCGACCCAGATACGCCCTCCCATCGCTTCTACTAATTGCTTACAGATATAGAGCCCTAAACCCGCCCCTTGCACTGTACCGGCCTGATCTCGTTTCAGACGCACAAATTTCTCAAAGAGGAAGGGAATCTCGTTAGGAGTAATGCCAAGACCGGCATCCTGAACCCAGATGCTTATCGACTCCTGTTGGGGAGCACCCGTCTCTTGCCTGGCACCTACAGTAACAGTCGTTTGCGGCGGCGAATACTTGCATGCGTTCGAGAGCAAATTCCACAGAATTTGGTGGAAAAATTGACGGTCTGCTCTTATCTTCAGGGGTTCAGGGATCAGCAGATCAAGGTGGTGGGAATGCCATTGCTGTGGTTCAAAGAGGTTAGCCGCGCTCTGCGCTATGGATGCAACTGAAAGATCCTCAAACTGAGGCTGTATGGCTGCGTTGCTATATTGAAGTGCATCGAGAAGAGTATTCACTATGTGGACCAATTCTTCGCTACTCTCTAATGCGTTAGCGAGGAACGGAGATTGATTTGAGACATCAAGCTCTCTTTGATGCTCCTGAAGCAGTTGGAGATAACCATGCAAGGAGGTCAGTGGAGTGCGTAATTCGTGGTTGATATTGAGCAAGAATTGATCTTTGAGGTCATTCAGGTGCTGCTCCTGCTTATAGGCTTTCGTCATTTGTTGTTCTGCTTGCCAGGAGTGTTGCCTGGCAATTTCTGTAACATGCAAGGCATAACGCAACACGCCGATAGCACATGCGACAATGAGAGCCGCAACTATCCCACAGAGAAAGGAGATCATAAGTGGAAACGGCCACAACAAGCTCCTCACTGCGGCAGTATTGATAATGATGAGCATCAGGAATACAGATCCAAGAGCCAGTGCTGCTTGACGAGGCCGAAACATCCAGGCAGCCAATGCCACAGGGATGGCAAAAATAGGAGTGAGTCCGCGATTGTTGGTGACCATAAGACCGAGGATCATAAAAGCGCCACAGATGATGAAACTCAGCAAGAAAATGCTCAAACGGAGATAGAGTGGGAGAGAAGGCAAAGGCCGAAGAAAACGCTGGAATGTGGGTAGATAGTGCATGTCTCCTGCCAGTTTCATAAATCCTCCGTTGTGGAGACCCATATCCCTTTAGGGTATGGGAGGAAACAACGGCTGCCGCAGCAGCGCGTTCCTGTTCACTTGCCATCCCCTTGCGGGGGAACGTTTTTGACAGGAACGCTCAAACCTGGTGGAAGCGAAAACAGCGCTTCCCTCTCTTGCGAGAGTACGGTGCTCTTCGCCAAGGTTCAAACAGCTTGTTCGCTCTGCAACACCGCTCCTACCCATCAGAGCTTTTAATCACAGAGGACAGGGCCTCAAACTAGAGCAAGCATTCAAGGGTGTCGTGACTGGTTGAACGGAGTGCTTACGCACCAAGGCTAGTCAGCGAGGACGTGCATGAGACGGGCAGAAGTCACCCCCCTACATGCAAGCACATCCCCTTCAGGGGATTGGGTCACTGACGAACATAGCAGCTATCTTTGTATAAGCACGATGCTTATTGTAACATAGAGAGATGAAATTAGACAATCTTTTATCTTCTTGTCCACTTGTGCAGTACCGATGAACCATCCTTTTGATTGGGCAGAAGAGCATGCGAGAACATTCCTTGAAGTTTCACATTTTCTCTGCTTCTCACAAATACATGGAAAACTTAACGTTTTTCTTATTTGTATTGACGTGGCACACCGACTAGGGCATAATACACCTCGTGGTTGTGTAATACATGTTCATTGTGGATGAACTGGTGATGTACTAAATGGATGGCACTGTGGAGAGCAACATGATTCCCCCGGATGAAATTGTGCGGGGTACATATGAGGTGATTGTGGTCGGCGCGGGTCACGCGGGCTGTGAGGCTGCCCTGGCCAGCGCTCGCATGGGGCGCAAGACGCTGCTGCTGACGATGAATCTGGATAGCGTGGCGCTTATGCCCTGCAATCCTTCGATGGGAGGGCCCGCGAAGGGGCACCTGATCAAGGAGATCGACGCGCTGGGGGGTGAGATTGGACGCAATACCGACCGCACGTTTATTCAAATTCGCCTTTTGAATACCAGTAAGGGACCTGCTGTACAGGCGCTGCGCGCTCAGTGCGATAAGCAGGCGTATCGTCTTGCTATGAAGTTCGTGCTGGAAGGGCAGCCGAACCTGGAATTGAAGCAGGTGACGATTTCGCGCCTGTTGAGCGAGGTGGGCGCCGATGGGAGGCCGCGCATTACGGGTGTAGTGACGAATGCTGGCTGGCAGTACGAGGCGGACGCGGTGATCCTGACAACCGGCACATTCATCAATGGACGCCTGGTGGTGGGCGAGAAGACGCAGCCGGGTGGCCGGGCTGGAGAAGGGCCATCTTTGGGTATGTCTGACGCGCTGCGCGCCTTGGGGCTGACGGTGCGACGCTTTAAGACGGGGACTCCGCCGCGTATCGATGCTCGTACTATTGATTTCAGCAAGACTGAAGCGCAGCCTGGCAGTCGTGTGCCGCTGTACTTTTCGCGAGATACGAAGGCGCGCGAGGACGTACAACTGCCGGGGAGTCGGCCCAATCCGCTCTACCCGGTGACGGACCAGGATTTGTACGGCTGGCGGCCACAATTGCCATGTTATCTTGTGCGCACGACGGAGCAGACGCACCAGATTATTCGCAATAACCTCCATCGCTCGCCGCTTTACACGGGCGTTATCGAGGGCATTGGGCCGCGCTACTGCCCATCTATAGAAGATAAGATCGTGCGTTTCGCCGATAAACTGTCGCACCAGGTTTTCCTGGAGCCGGAGGGTTGGCGCACGGGTGAGGTCTATGTGCAGGGGATGAACACCAGCCTGCCCGAGGATGTGCAATTGGCCATGCTGCGCAGTATTCCCGCGCTGGAACACGTGGAGATGATGCGCGTGGGGTATGCCGTCGAATATGATTATATTCCACCGGAACAGTTGTTTGCGACCATGCAGACGAAAGCGGTAGCCGGCCTTTTCCTGGCGGGCCAGATCAATGGCACTTCCGGTTATGAGGAGGCGGCGGCGCAGGGGATCATGGCGGGTATTAACGCGGCGTTGTATGTGCGTGAAGAAGCTCCCTTTGTGCTGGGGCGGCACGAAGCCTATATCGGTGTTTTAATAGATGACCTGGTAACGCGTCCAATGACTGAGCCGTACCGGCTGCATACGTCGCGCGCTGAATACCGGCTGTTGCTGCGACCGGAGAGCGCTGACCTGCGTTTGAGTGACTACGGGCATCGATTTGGGTTGTTAGACGAAGAGCGCTATGTCCAGGTGTCAGAGAAGCGGGAGCATATTCAGCAAGCGCTGGCGCAGTTGGATAGCGTGGTCTTTACATCATCACGCGTGGTGGAGACACACGCGCAAGAG
>JBGQJX010000209.1:0-7189 GCA_041499255.1 Ktedonobacteraceae bacterium
CACTCTTCATCGTTGCTTTACCAGCATAAGGGAACTGTCACCTATTAGTTCCCAAAGTGCTATTGTTATCTTTATGGAAGTAAGTATATACGAGGAAGCTGCTATTGTCAAGGATGTTTTTGGAGGAAAAATATGTTATACTTTACTCATGAATACAACTAACATCCCACTTACAAATGAACAGTCAGGCGCCTGTACTACTCATCCAATGGGACATGCCCTGCGCTTGCTGGGCGATAAGTGGACGCTCATGCTCGTCTACACTCTCTTAAGTGGCCCCCGGCGCTTTGGTGAATTAATGGAGGCGCTGGGTAATGTCAGCCCTAAGACGGTATCACAACGTCTCAAACTGCTTGAAGAGATCGGCTTTGTACAGCGCCAGGCCTTCGCCGAAATTCCCCCGCGTGTCGAATATCGCCTGACCGAAAAAGGACTGGCATTGGTGGACATCATGGAGGCAATCAGGCAATTCGCGGAGCGCTACCTCGCCGAGAACGAAGCCCCATCACCCCAATCCGAATCCTCGTGTCAACCGTAGGGGCCGATTTATCGCGCCCATCGCCGATTTATCGGCCCCCGGAAAAACCTTCCTCATCTCCCACATCCCCCCACTCCCTCACCAGCTCCTCCGCCCTCTCGAACGCTCCATCCCCCCCTTCGATCCACACGATCCTCTTATCTTTGCGGAACCACGTCAACTGCCTGCGCGTGAAATCATGGATGGCGAATTTGAGCCGTTCAACCATCGCTTCTTCGCTGGGAAACTCGCCGCGCAGCCAGCGGCTGATAAAGCGATACTCCAGCCCCAGGTCTTCCAGCCGCTCATGGCTGACTCCTTGTTCCAGTAGAGAGCGCACCTCCTGCACCATGCCTTGCTGCATCCGTTCATCGACGCGCTGGTCAATACGCCGGTACAGCTCCTCGCGTGGCCACTGAATCCCTAATAGCAGGCTGCGATAGAGGGGAGCCGCGACTCTCCGCTGTTCGGAGAAAGGTTTGCCGGTTGCCAGGCAGACCTCCAGGGCGCGAATGACGCGGCGGCGATTGTTGCGGTCAATAGCGAACGCGCTTTGCGGGTCCAGCTCCTCCAGTTGCGCCAGCAGCTCTGCCAGGGGACGCGCCTCCAGCTCTGCTCGCAGAGCGGGTTGTGGCGGCACAGCAGGAATATCCAGATTGTCCACTACCGCTTGAATGTAGTGAGGTGAGCCGCCCACCAGGAACGGCTGCAAACCGCGCGCGGCAATGTCATTAATCGCGGCGATAGCCTGCTGTTGGAACTGCGAGACTGTGTAGACCTCTTGAACATCGGCCACATCCAACAGGTGATGTGGAACAAGCGCCCGCTCCTCCGCCGTCACCTTGGCCGTCCCGATATCAAGACCTCGATAAACCTGGCGCGAATCGGCTGAGACAATCTCCCCGTGAAAACGTCGCGCCAGTGCAATACCTAACGCGCTTTTGCCTGAAGCAGTTGGGCCTAGCACGACGATTAATCGTACGCTACTATCTATCATAACTGATCCACGCACATGACAAGCGCCAGCGCTATCAAGCTTCCCACCAGGATGCCAGAGAACGTAAAGAGGCTCAATGCGAAGCCAGCCGTCAGGAGGGAACCCAGCAGAGCACCCGCTGCCACCCATACTATGATCACCAGCCAGCGTGCGCGATTCAATGGCCAGTCCACTGCATTGATTATTCTGGCGCTCACCAGCGGTTGTATGCCGATAGCGCTGCCCACAGCGGCCACCAGTAGCATCACGCACAATTGGGGCGCGGGCGCGTGCGCGTGAAACAGGAGTTGCCAGGTCAGTTCAACCGCAGCCAGCGCAAACAATGCTGTGCTTAAGCCTGTACACGTCCGGTACAGGGTATGTCTCATGCCCCATGTGCGGCTCCAGTTCACCACCAGCGCGCCCAGCGTTGCCGCTGGCACAATACCCAGCAGGACAATAATAAACCACGGATTAGGTGACAGTGGGGATTGATGCGTCAGGAAGGGCATCTGCGAGAGTACAGTATAGAATAAACTGGCAAGCATAAAAGAAGAAAAAACGGTTAAGCAATGATGCAACCATTGACGTTGCGCTGGAGAGGCTTGCAATGGTTCCCAGCCGTTGTATGCCGTGCTTCTTCCTTCGCCGTCTGGCTCGCCATACTTTGCTGAGTATTCCTCGTAGTGCGCTCTGTTGCGCGGCGAAATGCTTGCGACATCGTCCTGGGCGTTCTGTGGAGGATCCATGGACAGAGGTCTGCCTCTTGCGTTTGCCAGCACTGCCGCTTCGTCAACCTCCTCTTCCGGGTAATAGTTGCTAGCTGCTGCCCCCCTGTTCTGTCCGTTGATACTAGCATCGGGATACATGCCAGCTCTGCCCAGCACGTCCACTTCTACTTTGACGGCAATATCCTGTTCCTCGTCCTCCTCGTCGGGCATCACAATGATGCTTCCGCTGTAGTGCATTGCGCTGCGCAGGAGCGTTGAATTGACCCGCACGTTAATGTGAGTACTGATGCCGTCAAAACTTGTTTCATCAAGTTGAATCCACGTCTCCTCTGTAGCAACGGTGCCGCGAACTCCACTCTCATCAGTGATCGTCAGCACCAGTGGTTCGGAGATGCCAGGATACACCTCTCCAAAATCCAGCGTAAGCGGCTCTACAATGATATCTGGAACGCCGATCGTTGAAGGTGATCTGCGCGATTGGCTATTGCGATACTCCCCTGTTTGATGAGGTGAAGGTACTACAGGTATGCCGGTCCGGCTGTTCTTGCTGACAGTTGACTGTTTTCCTGAACTGGTGCGGATACGCACATTTGGGCCTAGTACCGCGTGTAAGAACTCGTCAACTGCCTCGTCGGGATCGTTATGCAGAGCGCGGATGTTCCTCGTCTGGCGCGCCAGGTTCGCGCTGCCGATTTTTTGCAGCCACACCTCAATCTCACCCGCGAATAAGTAATCTGCTGCCTCATCGGAAAAACGGGCGCAAAGTTCCGCCAGTTCCTCGGCCGTTTCCGCCTGCTCGCCATTTTCAAACAGAAAAGTATTATCAGTAAATAATGCGCGCCGCAACGCGTCGACGCTCTGGTAGCGGTCTTTGGGCGCCAGGGCGGTGGCTTTCTCCAATGCTCGCGCTACAGGCAGTGAAATTGAGGGATAGGTAGAGTGGACATCCACCAGTCCAAACCCTTTTTCAGAGAGCGTATTGGTCAGCAGTTGGAACAACGTCATTGCTAGCGAGTAGACGTCTGAGCGCTCATCAGTCTGGGCTTTGCCATATTGTTCGGGCGGCGCGTATCCGGGTGTTCCCAGTAGTTGCGTATCCTGTGAACTGGAGTGACGGAAGAAGCGAGCAATACCGAAATCAATCAGTTTGACGCGATTATCGCGCATCAACATAATATTGCCCGGCTTAATGTCGCGGAAGATAATCGGTGGATGCTGGCTGTGCAAATACGTCAATACATCGCACAATTGCTGTGCCCAACTCAATACACGCGCCTCGGGGAAAGGCGCGTTGTTGCGCGCCAGGTATTCATCTAGTGTCAGTCCCTCGATATACTCCATTACCAGGAAGTGGCGCGGCCCCACGGTAAAATAGCCCGTGACGCCAGGTAGATTGGGGTGTTTCAAGGCTGACAGCATCTTCGCCTCGGTCAAGAAGTTCTTCACAGCCTGCGCGCGCTCTGGAGGAGGTACCATCGAGAGGCTCATCTCCTTGATCGCACAAATGGTATGGTGCTTTGTGTCTTGCGCCTGGTATACTGCTCCCATTCCACCCTGCCCAATTGTGCGCAAAATCATATAGCGCCTCATCAAAAGCGTGTGCGGGTCCAGGCGACCAGTCTGTGTATTTTTTGGGCCTTGCTGCGAGTTTATGGCGACCCTCCGTCCCTCTTGAAAAACTTTGCGCATACCAGTATAGCATACTGCTTATGGGAGATACTACCTATTGTAAACCCTCCTAAGGGAGGATCTTTACATGAACATGGTACAATCGGTATAGACTTTCAATATTTGCTCAAGCTATAGACGTCTCTGCGGTTTCATCCGCGTACTTAAATTGACGTAAAATGCCATTTATATATAAAACGTTCGGCAAGGAGAATAAGTCGAAATATATGATAAACAAGCAGTGTCCAGCATATACAATCGCCAATCAGCATCGTATGCTGCAACAACTCCTTCAGTTGTTCATGCTCAGCCTGATTATCCTACTTATTGGCGGCGGCGCTGCCTTGCTTTGGGAAACTCAACATACAGGAAGGGCTTCAATGCCCATCAATCTCGCGGGTGATGTCGGTGTATCGGGTCCCCCAACAATCTCCGCGGCAACCGTCAACGCTATTTTTGCCCGTCTTGGCAGCCCAATGGCCGGTACGGGTAATCTCGTGGAGCAGGCCTCGCGAAAGGCAAACATTGATGACGCCTTTGCCCTGGCTGTCTGGTGGACCGAGACCAACGACAGCGCGGCGGGCGTTGGCCTGGCCGACCGCAATCCTGGCAGCGTGCGTGGCAGCGTCGGCTACCCCTCGGCCTTCGATGGCTATACCATCTATCCCTCCTATTCGGCTGCCATTGCATACTGGTTCAATATGCTCAGAAATTTCTATGTCAATCGCGGCATGAGCACCGTCTACGCCATTGCGCACACCTATGTCGGCACTGCCAGCTATCCATTATGGGCAGGGAAAGTCATCGCTCTCATGTACAAATACCGCGGCCTTGCCCCACCTCCACCAGCTTCGCTGCCAAAACCAACCGTCAACCCCAGTATCGTCGCTGCCAACAAAGCCAGGACACACAAACTCGCCGCCTGGCTGCAATACCTTCGCGCTCACGACCTTACCACACAAGAAATATATGAATTGCAGGCTCAAAAGATCAATAGCGCAACAGCCACAATGCCACAACCGGCAAAAAGCGCTTCCACCCTACCTTTCGGCGCGAATCTCGCCATCGTATTCTTCGGCCTCCTGGCAGCCCTCGCCATCGCCCTCTATGCGCGCAAACTTCCTGTCGCGCCCTCACAAGAGGACTGGTCTTCTGTCCAGAAGACCCCGGCTGACCTGCCCCTTCATAACCAACATGTACCCTTTGCGCAAAAGATGCTCCCAACACCCCCGCGTACCCCGGCCATTAACCCCCCTGCGCCCTCAACCCCTGGCTCTTCTACTATAAATGTACGCGTAGCACCTGGAAAAATTTCACCCACACCCGCCTTCAGCCTTCCTTCCCGCAACCATTCCACCTATACTACGGACGCAATTCCGCGTCGCATAACCCTGTTACCCACCAATCCCAACGAAAATCCATCCAGCGAATCCTTGCTACGCAAATATCACCAGAAAGACGACGCCAGGAATTGAAGCCCCCTTGCTTTTTCTTCATAAATTCTTATTATTAGGGATAAGGTACACATGAGCAGCTTTTTCATCAGCTCATCCAACATTGTACCTGTAATTTTTTTCTATCAACATAGATAGAGAAGGAGAAACCCCATGAAAGTAGAATCCTCTACTTCACCGGAACCAGCAACACTGCGCAGAAACGCCATCGGCCTCCCCGGAGTTCTCTTCCAATCCATCACCACCATGGCGCCAGCCTCAGCAGTGGCATTTAGTCTGGGAGCTGCAATTCCCTTTGCTGGTGGAGCTTTACCCCTTGCCGTCGTTATCGCTCTTATCGTTTGCTCCCTTATCGCGCTCAACATCGGCTCGCTCGCCAGGCACCTGCCATCTGCCGGAGGCTACTTCACCTATGTCAGCCGCGGCCTTGGCTCAGGCCCTGGCTGGATGACAGGCTGGTTATTCAGCCTCACCTACCTCCTGATTGTCCCACTGCAACTACTCGTCTTGGGACCAGTCATGGACTCGGCTGTCCAGCAATACTTCCATCTCTCCTTCGGAGCAGCCGGCTGGGCCATATGGGCAATGGTCTTTGCCGTCATCATTTTTGGCCTCACCTACTCTGGCATTAAAATCTCAGCGGACACGAGTGTCGTCCTTGGCGCCATCGAAATCGGCATCTTTGTGCTGCTTTCCATCTGGCTGATCGCCACCGCTGGTAGCGGCAATACTGCCGCGGCATTTAACCCTGCCTCCAGCATAGAGCAGGGCTTAAGTGGTTGGCAAGGTATACTTCACGGAGTGATCTTCGCCTTCCTCGCCTTTGCCGGTTTTGAATCATCCGCGCCCCTGGCGGAAGAAGCGCTCCATCCACGACGTACCGTGCCTCGCGCTATCCTGTTGGCAGCCGTCTCGATAGGCATCTTTTATGTCTTCTGCTCCTATGCCGGCGTCGTCGGCTGGGGCTTTGGCAAAATTGCCTCCTATTCCAGCGATCCAAACCCCTGGGGAACCATGGCCAACCGCGTCTGGGGCGCGTTCAGCTTCGTCGCCATTTTCGCCATACTCAATAGCGCCCTGGCAAACGCCAATGCCGGTGTCAACGCCGCCTCCCGTGTACTTTACGCCATGGGACGCACCGACACCCTCCCTCCTCCGCTGGCCCATATCAATGCACGCTTCCGCACTCCCGACATCGCCATCATCTTTACCATGATTGTCGGTGTTGTCTTCACCCTGTGGCCCGGCATTGTCTACGGCCCCACCGTCGCCTTTGGTCTCCTGGGCATCATCATTACCATCTTCATCCTGGTAGTCTACATGGCCATCTGCCTCTCGGTCCCCTTCTTTTACATACGCGAACGCCGTGGAGAGTTTTCCATTCCGCGCCATGTCATTCTGCCCGCGGTGCCCTTCGTGATCCTGATCTTTCCCATCATAGCGCAATTCTATCCTGCGCCCTCGCCGCCATACAATCTCGCCGGCCCCATCTGCGCTGGCTGGTTTGTCCTCGGCCTGATCATCGTAATCATTCTGAGAATGCGCGCCCCCGCCGCGCTTGCGCAAAGTGGTCGAGTTTATCTTGACGAGCAAGACGCAAGCTAATACAAGTGTACCTGGCCAACCTTTGGAGTGAGGAACCCCTCACTCCAAAGACCCCGTTGACACATAACGCCAATGATCGAGTCATGCGTAGCCCTCATTCCCTACAGAACAGCTTCACAGGCGCAATCGTGTATAGTAGGGTTGACCCTCGCGGCATTGGGCACAACTAATTCATTTGTAGAATTACTTTGGTACATTTCTTCCTCTCTGGAGGCATGAACATACGGAGTAACAAGAA
>JBGQJX010000210.1:0-7179 GCA_041499255.1 Ktedonobacteraceae bacterium
GTTGATAGTGTCCAGGCCTTGAGAGTGGGCGTATTTTTCAAGCTTTTGAATGCCCTGGCTTTATGAGTCTACAGCATGGACATGATAGCCATAGCGGGCTAATGGTATTGTTACACTTGGGGGTGTGCGGGTGATCTCTTTGATTTTCTATGTCTCTATTACCAGATCAGCCCACAAGAGGCCTGGCGGCGGTTACAAGAGGGTGCGCTCGTGTAGGTGGTCTGGTGGCAAGTGAGGGGGATTAACAATCTCTAAAAATGGCACTATTTTTTTCGGTGTGTCACTGGCGACAAAGGGGGGGAAAGACCTGGCACATTTTCACTAAAAAATGGGGTTGAGTAGCATGGATGTCCATGCTACTCAATACATCTACGGACACGCATGATAAACGTTGCATCCATGTTCACTTATAGTCCATAGAGCGTAGTGCTTGCAGGTACAGGTCAACGCTGTTTTTTACTGAGGCAGGTGGGGTATCAACTGAAGCTGCCACCAGTCTGGCAAACTCAGGGCTTAATTTGACGACGCCGCTACGAGTTTCCACATTGAAATCGCCCACCATCAGTTTGTGCTTGCCCAGGAACGAAAGCAGTAAATCATCCATGACTGGGCGTACAGGCTCCACAAGGTCGTACACCAGACTCTTTCGGCCATTATCACGGTCTGCATGGTAAAAGCCACAGGTGCTATCTGCTCCATACGACACCAGCAGTGTTTCAATGCGTGAAGTAGTACAGCCATAAACAAAGTTCAGCAGTGCATTGAGTGGGTCACAGGCGTTCCGATTGCGTCCAGTAGCAGGCTTGCTGCGTCCTTCATATTTCCGAAAGTGTGGCGGTAGCTTCTTCACCAACCTATCTTGTTTCCAGGGCAGGGCATACCCTAACCATCCTTCAAAGTAGGCGTTGGCGGCTTTACCTTCATACCATAGCTTCTTTTATATTATAGTACATTATGTGAAATCAGCAGCAACATTCAAAACCTAATTATTCGGTTCTAATTTTATCCACACAGATAACCTCCACGATTTGATATTTCAAAACTAATTCCCGTATGCCTTCATAACCTTCGTCAGTTAACCGCACTCGATACCAGTTTGGATTGCCACGTCCATCGTATACATATTCAATCACACCATGCCACAGCCGCAGCGGGTTGCATGGATTTTCACTTGGCCTTAGTCGATAGGATATGCTATCACCCACCTCTGGTATTCTTCTTTCCATTGATAATCACCCTTCTTTCTTGCTCTGTGAAAAAAACACCACTCCACAGTATACCTTGTTATTATCGTTATTTCAAGACTATACGGCTATTTCCATATTGTCTCATAACAACGTAACGTTGACAACAGGGACTATAATAGACGTAAACATAGGATAGAAGCCGTAGGACGACGATGCAGAAGGACGACGATGCAAGAAAATGAGCGAGTTTGGACGGTTCAGGAAATAGCACAGAAATTGCGCGTAAGCGAGAAAACGGTACAGAATTGGATTGTATCGGGTGAACTTGTCGCGTTTCGTGTTGGCAAAAGAGGGTATCGCGTCCGTGATGCTAACCTGCAAAAATTTATTGAAGAACGTGAGCATCCCCCTGAGCCGTGATACAATCAAGCTGTCTGTTCTCTTCTCAATGTCAGCGTGATACAACAGACAGCACAGGGCAAAACATGTTTGTGGATTCTGTTTTGCCCTTCTTTTCCGTTCCATACGGATAAACGCGCTACAATCGGATAATTTTTGAGATAGACAAATCCTATCAGCCGAATTATTTTAGAGGCTCTCACGGTCACTACAGCGCGTTATTATGGCTATTCCCAACGCTGAGTTTGGCTACCACACTCATTTCTTTCTCCTGTTCATCCATTCGTGATATACTAATGGTGTGTAGGGTGTATCCTGGTGGCAAGTGAGGGGCGGCGGTATGGTGGCCCGAAGGGGGGAGGCCTTAACTCTCGCCATAGTGTGAGTAGAAAGTCCTTCCCCTCTTTGCGCCCTGTTTCGGGTGCATGTGTGGGGTGTGGGGTGGTGCGTCCTGGTGGGTGGCGGTTAGGACGCGCCGCGCGGCAACGACCCCGCCGACGCGGCCTAACCGTCCTACCGGGGCCTTCCCTTGACCCTTATAAGCGTAAGTCAGTCAAGTACTTTTTCATTCACACATGGGGCTTTTTCCTGAAGGGATGCCAAAAACTACGCTTTTGCATTTTCTGCCGTAATATGGCGTAATTATTTCGCGTGCGGGCCGTGTCGGGGTGGTCTAGGCCCAATTGCTGCTCATAGATGGCCAGGGCGCGCTTTAAGAGCGGCTCCGCTTCCGCATACTTGCCCTGGGTATAGTAGAGCATTGCCAGGTTGTTGAGGCTGGCGGCCGTGAGGGGGTGATCGGTGCCCAACTGCTGCTCTTTGATGGCCAGGGCGCGCTGGTAGAGCGGCTCCGCTTCTGCATACTTGCCCTGGGTAGAGTAGAGTTCTGCCAGGTTGTTGAGGCTGGCGGCCGTGAGGGGATGATCAGTGCCCAACTGCTGCTCATAGATGGCCAGGGCGCGCTTGAAGAGCGGCTCCGCTTCTGCATACTTGCCCTGGTCTTGGTAGAGCATTGCCAGGTTGTTGAGGCTGCTGGCTGTGTGGGGGTGGTCTAGGCCCAACTGCTGCTCGTAGATGGCCAGGGCGCGCCTGAAGAGCGGCTCCGCTTCCGCATACTTGCCCTGGATATAGTAGAGCGTTGCCAGGTCGTTGAGACTGGTGGCCGTGTAGGGGTGGTCTAGGCCCAACTGCTGCTCTCTGATGGCCAGGGCGCGCTTGAAGAGCGGCTCCGCTTCTGCATACCGACTACGTTCTCTCAAGTAGTATCCTGCTTGATTGAGTAAGCGAGAGGCATCAGGGAATGTGAAGTTCCATGTGTCAATCAGGGCTTTACAGACCTCAGCGTGCAAGAGGTAGCGGTCGCACTGTGCCCAATTGGCAAACTCGACAGAGGGAAACAGTTGGTTCACGCTGCGGACTGCGCGTTCTGCCCACTCACGTTGCTGGTCTGTGTTCATCGCATCTTTGAGCACCGCTTGCACCAACCGGTGCATGGAAAGCGTGCCTATCTCGGGAAGGCGGCGGAGGAGGGAGTAGGCACGAAGGGACGCGATGGCCTCATTGAAGGCGGTGGTGCTGGTCGCCAGCGTCTTGAGAGAAGGAACGAACCGGGGCGCTCCCACGCTGAGCACCTCTTCGGGGATGGCATCAGGATGCAAAAAGGCGCAGAGCCGCAAGAGGTCAGCTGCGGCAGGGTTGGCCGCTTCTACGTTCGCAAAGGAGAGCGACAAGGTCTTGGCCATCGGTTCGGGATGCTCCTTGATCAGCGTGCCACGTCGTTGCAAGAGCGTCGTCCGCTCAGCCTGGTAGGACGCAAGATACCCCGAGAGGCCGCACCGTGTTTCTTCGATGTAGGCGGCTGCCTGGTCGAGCGCCAGGGGCAACCCGCCGAGTTCCTGCACAATCTCGCGGGCCTTGGCTCGGTCAGCCTCACGTGCTTGCTCAAGGGACGCGTTGGGAGCGAGCACTTTCGCTCGTCGTAAGAGGAGCAAGGCGCCTTCCGCTGTTTCCATTGGTTCCACCTCGATGCCGTTGGCAAGGGTGCCTGTGGCTTGCGCTCGCGTGGTGAGCAGGATATGCCCGGTGTTCTTTCCTGGCAGAAACTCGTCGAGCACCGTCAGGTCATCGGCGTTGTCCAGGATGAGCAGCCACTGTTCGTGCGTCTCAAGCCAGCGTTTCACCGCTTCCACGATAATGGCCTGGTCTTGCTCGTCCTTCTGGGGCAGGTTGAGGAGCTTTGCCAGCTCGGTAAAGCCAGAGATGAGGGCGTCGCGGGTGTCTGCCTGTGCCCAGAGCATGGCGTGATACGTTTGCCGGTGCCGGTAGGCGTATTCAACGGCGATCTGCGTCTTGCCGATGCCCCCCAGGCCGCTGATCGCCTGGGGCTGCGTCAAGGCGGCAGCGTTGTTGGTGTTGAGCGTGGTATGAAGTTGGGCCAGGATGGTTTCTTGCCCGGTGAAGAAGGGGTTACGCCGGTAGGGGACGTTCCATACTGACGTTGTGTCCGCTGTTGCAGCAATGAGGTGTTTCCCCTGCTCTTCGACGACGTTGCGAATTCCTCTGGCGATATCCGTGAACGCTTCGTCGTAGGTAGGAGGCGTCGGCCAGGTCGTCACCGCCTTCGCATTGGTTGGGAGTGCCTGAAGTTTACTCAGGGATGGTTCCTGTTCCCAGTCAACAGGCCGCAGGATAACGGGGATAACGCGCGCTTCGCCCGCTTTCTGTCGTTCAAGCGCGCGTTTCATCTCTCTACTGTAACAATACCGGGAGGCCAGAAAGTCCGCACTGATCAGCAGGAGAATAATCTGGGCGCTATTCAAGTGCGCATCAATCTCATCGCTCCACTCTACACCAGTGGGAATGAGGCGATCATACCAACTCGCGATGAGTCCATGTTGCTGGAGCAGGCTCAGGTGCTTTCCCAACTCCTTGCGCAAGGCCTCGTCTGCATGGGCATAGGAAATGAAGATCTCCAAGGGCGCAACTGGCATGATCCCCTCCTCTCTGGATGCAACCCGTTCAAGTGCGGATGCAAATGCTTTCTGATGCATTATACCCAGAAACGCACCTATTGTCACGTCGGAAGGCCAAACAGAAAACCAGGAGACCTCCAGGACACCGTCGTCCTGGAGGTCTCCTGGCTTCTACCCTGGACCATTCCCACCCTCAGGATTCCTGCCTCATACTCGTAAAGAGAGCGATGCGGTTGCCCGCGGGGTCAGCAAAAATCGCGAACCAGCCGGTATGAGGGATCTCCGTTTTCGGCTCCAGCGTTTTCCCACCGAGGGCTTCTACTCTGGCAAGCGAGGCATCAATATCATCCGTTGAGACGTAAATCAACACCTCGCCAATCTTATAGCCCCCCGTGGCTTCACCCACCTTGACAAAACCACCACCAGGACCAGGATCAGCCTGGAACATGTGGTAGTCGAACGTTGGATCAACCTGTAGTTTCCAATCAAACAAATCTGCATAGAATTTGCTTGTGGCTGCCGGGTCAGTTGCCGGAATTTCAATGTGAACAATAGAATGTTGTGACAACTTTTTCCTCCTTTGGTATTAGAGAGCGAAAGAGATGGATATTCGTGAGTCACCAGACATAGTATAGAATAAAAGTTCTACTAAATCAAGGTAAGAAAAGAAGGTATCAGCACTTCTATAATGAGCTTTAACAAATGATTCGGGCATCAAAACACCCTATTTCCCGCTCAAAATTTACTTTCCTTGACACTTATTCGTCACACCCTATAATAGGAGTGAGAGAGATACTTTACACTGCACCCCCGCGTGGAAGAAAGTAGGCCATAGAAATTGTTTTCATATAGTAATAGAAAGTTTTAACCATAGGTATCATCTATCGAGGTAATCCAATGATGGCCATCAATCCAGAAGAGTCACTGGCTCCGATGCATATGGCGACCCCTCCTCCACAGGGGAGCACATTGCAAGATCTTTTGGCGGAGACTAGCCAGTATCTCACTCCACAAGAGATGGAGCGGATTGAGCGTGCCTACGAACTGGCGAAAAAGGCGCATATGGGCACACTGCGCCGCTCGGGTGAGGCGTATATCCAGCATCCCCTGGAAGTTGCGCTGCTCCTGGCGGATATGCGCATCGATGCCGATGGCATTGCCGCTGCCCTGCTGCACGATGTGGTAGAAGATACAACGTATTCGCTGGAGGATATCCACAAACAGTTTGGCGATGCAGTGGCCAATATTGTGGATGGCGTGACCAGGTTCGACGCGCTGGTGCCAGGGGCTATTCCTACTCCTTTTCCGGCTGGCGCCGAAGGGCTGGCGGCACAGGATAGTGAAGCTGAGCGCGCGCGCGTAGAAGAGCAGCGTCGTCAACAGACGAAAGAGCTAAAGCGGCGACAGCGCTCGGAGACGGTGCGCAAGATGCTGCTGGCGATGGTCGAGGACCCGCGTGTGGTAGTACTGAAGTTGGCGGATCGCCTCCATAATATGCGTACGCTGGCGGTGATGAATCCCTTACAACAGCAGAATAAGGCCCGTGAGACCCTGGAGATATATGCTCCGCTGGCCAGGCGCCTGGGTATGGCGCTGGTGCAGGCGGAACTGGAGGATCTCGCCTTCTCGTACCTCGAACCAGATAAGTATGCCCGGCTTGCTCGAGAAGTTGAAGAGGAGCGGCGTAAACGGCAATCCTATATTGATGAAGTATGTCGCACCCTGCAAGAAGAAATGGAACGGGCGGGTATCGACGCGGAGATCCAGGCCTGGCAGAAGCACCTGGCGAGTATCAACCGCAAGTTGCAACAGAGCGGGGGAGATGTCGGCCAGATTCATGATCTTGTCTCTTTCCGCATCCTGGTGAATTCTGACTACGACTGCTACCTGGCGCTGGGACATATCCACGCGCTGTGGCGGCCCAAAGATGGACGGATCAAAGATTTTATCGCCACGCCAAAGTTGAATGGCTACCAATCGCTGCATACAACGGTGTTTTGCCTGGACAATCGGCTGGCTGAGATTCAGATTCGCACCCACGACATGCAGCGCACGGCGGATTTCGGTATCGCTAGCTACTGGTACCTGAAAGGACGCGGCGAATCGCGACTCTCTTACCGTGAGATGATTGCCTGGATTGAGCAACTGCGCGATTGGCAGCGTGAGTTGCCACAGAGCGCGGACGAGTTTGTCGAGGCTGTCAAGGGCGATATCTTCCAGGAGCAAATCTTCGTTTTTACGCCAAAGGGCGAGGTGAAAGATCTACCGCGCGGCTCTACACCGCTGGATATGGCGTACCGCATTCATACCGATATTGGCGATCATTGCGCGGGCGCGCGCATTATTACGAATATGGCTGATACCGGTCGCCTGGTTACGCGGCTGGTGCCGTTGGATTACGAGCTGCAGGGTGGAGAGATCGTCGATATCGTCGTGAATCGCACCACGCATCCTACCCGCGACTGGCTTTCCTTCGCGCGGACGGCGGCGGCACGCACGAAAATCCGGCGCTACTTGAAGACCTATGAGCGCGAGATTGATCTCCAACTCGGGCGGGAACGGTTCGACCTCGCCTTAAAGACTGTCGGTGTGCCCGGTATTGGCGTCGTGCGTGAGGAGGA
>JBGQJX010000211.1:0-7149 GCA_041499255.1 Ktedonobacteraceae bacterium
AATCTGCCTCGAGTTGGGCTATCGAACAACGGGTGCCTAAAGTGAATAGGTCAGAGGGTAGTGTTTCATCATTTTGTACGCGCATTATTTTTATCTGCACCAGGCTGCGATACTCTTCAACGATTCCTTCTAACAAAACGACTTTGCCTTCCTGGGGTAAAAGCGTTTCCAGCAGAGGTGGATCGAAATAGCGGGCAATGATTTCGCTGCCTCGCTGGTCGCGCAGCCTGAGATCAAGAAATGGTTTCCCGCTGTTTGTCTTGCGACTGATTACTTCTACTGCGAATAGCCAGCCAAAAATGGTGCTATTGACTTTCAGTTGTCCAATAATAAGTATTTCCGGCGTCATTTGTTGGTTTTTCAACGATGTATGGTTGAGCATATGAGTGTGTCCTCCTGTGAATCTGAGTTATTTCCTGTTTATATGCCGCTGCTAGAGGGAAAAGCGGAAATTAATCTTTGGAAATTGTTTTTCTTGCCATTGAGCTACCATTTTTCGGAACCATAACGAGCACTGGGAGTGCTCAAAGGGCTGATTTCTGGATGTTAGCCAGCAACATTGCTTTACACCGGAAAATATTCTATCTTTCGGGATGGGTCTGACTTGATAAATGAAACGAAACAAGAGGAGGCATAACATGGAAACGAACAATGTGAGAACAGACCGCGACGGCCCGCTGTTCGTTGTGACTATTGATCGACCAGGCGTGCGCAATGCCATTGATGGCCCAACGGCTACCGCGCTGGCGCAAGCTTTTCGGGCATTTGATGCGGACCCTGAGCTTGCTGTTGCAGTGCTTACGGGAGCGGGCGGTACGTTCTGCTCCGGTTTCGACCTCGCTGCCATATTTGATGAGAAGCGGAATCTGCAGGTTACTGAGAGCGGTGATGCCCACCTTGGTATATCGAGAATGCTACTTAGCAAGCCGGTTATTGCAGCGGTGGAGGGATATGCTGTGGCTGGTGGTCTCGAAATCGCGCTGTGGTGCGACTTACGCGTAGCTGCCGAGGATGCAGTTTTTGGCGTGTATAATCGCCGCTGGGGAGTGCCGCTCGTCGATGGAGGGACAGTGCGACTGCCGCGACTGATCGGTCACAGCCATGCGCTTGACCTGATTCTCACCGGGCGAGGCGTATCGGGACAGGAGGCGCTGATGATGGGGCTTGCCAACCGGATCGTGCCGAAGGGGGAGGCGCTGCAGGCAGCGCTTGCACTGGCGGGTGATCTTGCTCGCTACCCGCAGAAGTGCCTGCGATCTGATCGCCTGTCCTCGTATGAGCAGTGGTCGCTTTCCCTGGAGGAGGGGCTACGTAACGAGTATCGGCGTGGATTTGAGATAATTCAGTTGGGAGAAGCGCAGGCGGGCGCTCGCCGCTTTGTGGAAGGACATGGACGGCATGGAAACATGGGCGATATTTAAGTGGGCTTGTTGGTTCCAGGTAAAGGGAAGTGGAGTGGTTCTTTCATAACAAACAGGCGGCTCCTATTGGTGACCAGATGATGTTGTGAAAAGCCTTCATTTCCGCTTTTTGTTTTTAGGTGGGTATATATTGTATTGAGTGCTCGCGGGGAAGGCATTAGATTGACGTTTGACAGGCCAATGCTATACTAGAACAGGATTACAAAGAATGTTGTGTCTCGTAGAGGTAGCTGACATTGTGAAAGAGGGGTCTACTCCATCTGTAGATGATGATGATGGGGACATCGAACTGGTCAAACGCCGCAAAGGCCTGGCTGATAGATACGATGCCCTTCCCGCTTATGGCTCGGTAGCCTACTGGAAGGAGATAGAAGCGTGTGTGGAAGAGGCATTGCCTCTCGAGTTACTGGTGCGTTGTGTGAGAGAAGCTATGGGGCGCGAGGATGATATCGGACGGAAGCGCTTATTCGAGGTGATTTTTCGTCGCACTCATAGTGCCAATGAATATTGGGCGAACAACGTAATCAAGACGATGAACTTGCGTGTGGAGGAGCAGAGCGTCCTGGTCGGTGATCTGTATGCAGATTTATGCGAGTGCGTTATGCGCGCCCTGATAGATAGAGATAGATTATTTTGGGAAGAGAGTTTTCAACACTGTTTGAGCTTTGAGCGCAGGCACGTATTTCGGACGTTTATGACACGTGAGGGCCGGTGGAATAGCGAGGCGAAGAAAAAGACTGCGCGCATCCCGCGCGCGCTAGTAGATAGCCTGGATCAACCCAGGCAACAGTCGACAGGCGACTTGATCGAGGTACATATTGAGGATGAAACGGCCCAAAGAGACCTGCTGGCTGTTGAGCATAGCGATCTGCCGCGTCTCATCCTGGACCTTCCAGACAAACTAAAAGCGGTTGTGCTGCTCATTTTCTGGGAGGGCAGGACAGAAAAGGATACTGCCATGGTTCTGGGCATCACTGATCGTACTGTACGCAACAGATTGCGAGACGCTTTAGAGATATTGCGTCACAAACTCGAGCCAGAAAGAGAAGTGCTGTATGGGTAGAGAGCGAGAAGAGATAGTACAGCGCATCACTGCTCGCTATGTCGAGGAAGTGCGCTCCGGTCGTCGACCAGATATGAGTGATTACCTGTCCCTTTATCCACAATACGCCGATGAGATCGCCGATTTTGTCGCATATTATCACGCCTTTGAAGTGGGGCTGCCATTCGAAACACATAGTATGCCTGTCCTTTCTGGACAATTTCAGGGAGCTATAAACACTGCCTGGGAGCGTGTTTTGTCATCGCCTCGACAAACTGGAGGTACTATTATATCGTTGCTTGAAACTGCGGCCAAAAGGCATGTGACGGCATCCCAACTGGCTGAAAGGCTTGGGCTGAGTGTGGATATCCTCGCGAAACTAGAGCAGCACGCGATCAATGCTGCAACGATTCCTATGGAGCTTATTACTCTGCTAGCAAAGATATTGTATGAACCCTCAAGCGCAGTACAGGAGTTCTTTGGCATAGCTCAGAGGCCACAGATGCTACAGGTAGCCGAGGCGCAAGCATTGTACCAGGTGGACAAAGTAGAAAAGGTGGGCGGCCAGGCGCAAAGTTTTCGAGAGGCGATACAAGATAGTGAGCAACTTTCCGAGGAGCAGAGACAAGCCTGGTATACACTACTAGAACATCAAGGGCTGTAAAAAGATGGGAGAGATGATGGAGGGGACACTGTCGGGTGAGCAGCCCCAAATTGGGGAGAAGGGCTGGTCCCGACAGTGTCCCGTAAGTGGGAGATCTGGAGAATGCTTGCTCTCAATTAAAACAACGAAGACAAGCGGGACGATTTGTGTATGTTGCAAAAAATAGCGTATCTCGATTGCCATTCTGGCGTTAGCGGTGATATGTTCCTCGGCGCGATGCTGGACGCGGGCCTTTCACTAGACACGCTTAAGACAGGTTTAGCCGCGCTTCCTGTAACGGGCTATGAGCTGGTAGTAGAAACTGTTCACGATAAAGGGGTACGCGGCTCGCGTTTAACCGTGGTTATGGCTGAACAGGAACAGCCGCCGAGGCGCCTCGCGGATATAACCGCTATTTTGAATACGGCGGCGCTACCCGCGGCTGTTCACAAAAATGCACTGGCCATTTTCCATTGCCTGGCAGAGGCGGAAGCGGCTGTCCATGGGACAACGTTCGAAGAAGTCCACTTTCATGAAGTAGGGGCTATTGATGCGCTTGTCGATATTACAGGCGCTGCCCTTGCAATCGAGACATTGGGTATAGATCAGCTCTATGCTTCTCCACTGCCTCTGAGCAGTGGTCATGTACATACTTCCCATGGATTGCTGCCAGTGCCCGCCCCAGCCACCCTGGAGATTCTGCGACGTGTGGCCGCGCCATGGAAAGCGTGTCCAGTTGAGGGAGAACTGGTGACACCGACAGGCGCTGCAATACTGGCAACAATGGCGCGTTTTGAGACGCCAGCAATTGCCATTGAACAGGTTGGTTATGGTTTTGGGCGGAAACTCTTCCCCTGGCCGAACTGTCTGCGTCTCTGTATAGGGAGTGTCCATGGATACCTCAATGCAGAAGATCAAGTTGATACAGATTGGGTCACTGTAATAGAGAGTAATATCGACAACATGAGCGGTGAGTTGCTGGGCGACTTGATGGAGAAATTGCTTGGCGAGGGCGCGTTGGATGTCAGCTATACCCCAATACAGATGAAAAAGAATCGACCTGCTGTGTTGGTCTCTCTCATTTGCGCGGTCGAGGACGGGGATAGATTGGCGCAAGTGGTATTGCGAGAGAGTAGTACGCTGGGGGTACGCATAGAGCAGACGCAGCGACTGAAGGCACAGCGGACACAGGAGCGCATCAACACAGCTCTTGGCACATTAGTGGTGAAGATCAAACGACTTGGGTCGCGCATCATTAGTGCCAGCCCTGAGTACGAGGAGTGCCGGCGTATTGCAATGGAGCGCAACATGCCTCTGGAAGAAGTGTACGCGATTGTGCAGCAGGCTATAGCAGCTATGTTGTAGGATTTGCAGGAGATACCGCTTCATCTGTTATAATAAAGGGTGAGAAAGATAGAACAACGAGACCTTTATATTGCTGTAAATCGAGCTTGTTACATCATGGACTTCACAGATTGGCGCAAAGCGCCTGATAAAAATCCGGCAGATACGGAAACTGCCTCGATAAGAAAATACTACGGAAAAAAATTCGAGGACTTTATTAGTGAGCAGATTCGCGAGGCCCAGGCGCGAGGCGCATTTGATAATTTGCAGGGCGCTGGCAAACCATTAAACCTCGATGATGATCTCTATGCTGGCGATAAGGCTATGGGTTATCACCTGCTCAAAAATAACGGCTATGCCCCGAAAGAGATCGAACTGGCCAAAGAGATACGCAGAGAGTATGAGCGCATTGAAGCGAAAGTCGCCAAATTGCGGCACCAGGGACGTACATTGCGGTCGCGCCGGGTTTCCCCATTTGCCAGCGAGAAACGGGCTTATAACGTTGCGGTAAAGAAAACAGGCGTTGAATATGAAAAGGCGCTCCAGGAGTTGAACCGTAAAGTCTTGACGCTCAATTTAATGGTTCCCAGCTTGATGCATCAACCGGTGTTCGATGTTACGAAGCTGATGCAGGATTTTCGCGAGGCTTGTCCACTTTTCAATTAAGCGACAGGTTTATTCTTCCATCACAATTCCAGGTTGAAAATATTTAGTTAGTCTCCTCACAACATATGTGCTAGACTATTTTCATCGATGCTTTTCTTCTCTGGTCAGCTTGACCCCGCGGAAAGTTACTAGCGCATATAATCCACCTGCGATAGCTATGATGCCTATTGCGAGGAAGATCGTGTCGATAGGGCCGAAAGCGATGCCGAACAACGTCAATTGAAAGCCATGCAACAGGGTGCTAGCAAGGTAACCAGCAAAGACAGTCGAGAGTACCAGGGCCAGGCCGTAAGCTGGCGAGAAGACCGATAAGACGCGACCGACGAAGTCACGCCCGGAAACCTGGATTACCAGGGAGATCATCAGCACTTCGTTAACGCCGTTGAACGCGCCTTGCAAGCACAGTGCCACCAGCGCAGGGGCAAAACTGGTCATGCGAGAGTAGAGAATCAGGGACAGTCCATAGCCTACCGCGGCAAGCCAGTACATTCTAGCAAAACCTATGCGTTGCCCAAAAGTGCCAGCAAGCGCCGCTCCGACAATCAAACCTCCTCCAAAGGCGGTACCAAGGAAGCCATAGAAGCTAGCCGCCATGTGCAGGTTCTCAACCAGAAAGAATATGCCGAGGGTGTTGCGGGTGCCCGTACATAGCTCAAGCAGTACCCCTGTGATAATCAGCGTTACCAGAATGCGGCTGGCTGTAAAGAAACGCAGACCTTCACGAAATTCTCCGATTAAGGTGCCTTGTTTTTCAGGCGCACTTTCTTCTTCAGCAGAGCTTTTTTGAGCGGATACGCGTATTGACAGGATGGCCAGGAATGCCACGACAAAGGAGAGGGCATCCAGGAGTAATGACCACTGTATACCCACGCTGAAGAAGAGCATTGCGCCTAAAACCGGGCCAAGAAGCTCAGCAAGGTGCAGCGTCAACGAATGGAGGCCGGTTGCTCGCGCGCGGTACGGCTCGTCTACAATATCACTGAGCAAAGCCATCTCCGAAGGATTAAAAAACTGCGCCAGGGTACCTACAAGCAAGGTGACAGCGTATATGGCGCCAAGTCTCCACCAAATGGGAAGATTATCGGCGGCTAAAAAGGGCAGGGGTACAAGGCCAGTTAGCGGGAAGAGAAGCAAGATGAGTAGGGAACTGGCACCGTACATACGCAGCATCGTCTTGCGTTTATCATGCCAACTATCAACAAAGACGCCCGCGAAGGGCGCTACTACAAACATTGGCAAGACGGCTGACAAAAAGACGCCGCCAACTGCCAGTGGCGTCCACTGCTGTCCCCGGGCAAGTTGGGTCGCGACCCAGAGAACAAGGGTGGTTTCAAAGACGACATCGCCACTGAATGAAATGGCCTGCCCTACCCATAGCAGGGTAAAATTGCGGTTAATCAGTATGCCTGGTTTTTTTGTTGCTTTGACAGGCTGTGTTGTTGAAGTTGCTGTTTGTGAATCCATGATATTGCTCCGCTTGTTGTTGTACGCAAAGGGGTGACGCGCATATCTGCCGTAGAATTTCCTATTGGGCAGAGAGCGGCGCTCACTCCAGGGTTAGTAGGTGAGAATGCGGGGCAGTGTGGTTGGAGCAAGTGGGTAAGAAGAAAGCCACAGGATCAATTGAGTGCGCCTATGGCTGGTTGAGACATTGTAAAGTCACATTCCTACATGTGTTTGTCACATGCGATTGACGTTACGTGTTTATTGTCCAGGTATGATGGATAGGATTGGGTATGAAGCGCACTCAAGCAAGGGTAACCACACTGTTTGAGTGCATAGTGATGAGGGTAGCCACCTGGGCACCTCCATTTCTTTGGTAACGAGAGTCTTCTTTTCTATGTAACAAGGTATCATAGGAGGTGAGGGCAAGTCAAGTTGTATTGTGCATGGGTTCTCCATCCTTTAGGGTGAAAGTGGGTGAAAACTGAGAAAAGAGCTTGTCCTTCGTTAGACTTGGTAAGAACAAAAACACCAAGGATCCAGGAGGACAAGCGATGCCAAACCAGCATACCATGCAGGAGGGAGCAAAC
>JBGQJX010000212.1:0-7138 GCA_041499255.1 Ktedonobacteraceae bacterium
AGCACGACTTTCAAGCCAGGGATATGACTGACCCAGGCGTGCAGGCTCTGACTGTGCTGGGCAGCGGTGCGGCGCGTGGCCCCTAAAGTGGTTCGCACTACCAGAGGTACTTTGAGCTTGCCGCCGGACATGTAGTGCACCTTCGCAGCCTGGTTCACGATTTGATCCATCGCCAGCGTGATGAAATCACCGAACATGATGTCGACTATGGGACGCATGCCGGTCATGGCACCACCCACTCCCAGTCCGGTAATACCTGCTTCAGAGATGGGTGTATCAATCACACGCGAGGTCCCAAACTCTTCGACCAGGCCTGTAAGCACTTTGAATGCAGTGCCGGCTTCGGCCACATCTTCGCCCATGATGAATACACGCGGATCACGACGCATTTCCTCGGCTAAAGCTTCACGAATAGCCTGGCCAAGCGTAATCTCACGCACACCCGTGCCGGCTTGCTGGTTTACTGAAGTACTAGGCATAGACATCTTGCTCTACCTCACTTGGATCTGGATAGGGCGCGTTGAGCGCAAAGCGTTCTCCCGCCTCGACTTCGGCCTGTACCTGCTGTTCGATCTGCTTAAACGCCTCGCTGTCAACTCCCTGTTCAACCAGCCATGCGGCAAGCAACTTCAATGGGTCGCGTTCTGTCATCCAGTACTCTTCCTCTTCTTTGGAGCGGTAATAGGATCGCTGGATATCCCCGACGTGGTGTCCCAGGTAGCGGTAGGTATTGCAGAGCATGAAGGCTGGCCCATCACCTTGTCGAGCCCTGTTCACCAGGCGCTGTGCTGTCGCATAGACAGCGCGAATATCCTGTCCGTCCACTTCTTCTGACAGAATGCCAAAGGCTTTAGCCCTGGCTACCATCTCACCAGCAGTAGTCTCGGAGTGGTGGGTGTATTCGTTGTACAGGTTGTTTTCGCAAACGTAGATGACCGGGAATTTCCAAAGGGAGGCCATGTTCATTACTTCGTACAATAGCCCCTGGCCAAGCGCTCCATCGCCAAAGAAGCAAACCGTCACCTGGTCGCTGCCGCGCATCTTGCAAGACATAGCGGCGCCAGTAGCGATGCCTGCGCTTCCTCCAACGATGGCGTTCGCGCCCAGGTTGCCGGTATCCTGGTCGGCGATATGCATGGAACCGCCCTTTCCGTGGCAGTAGCCAGCCTCCTTGCCCAACAGCTCTGCAAACATGAGGTCGATAGAAGCTCCCTTTGCCAGGCAATGTCCATGGCCCCGGTGAGTACTGGTGATATAATCATCGCGGCGCAAGGCTGCACAGACGCCTACAGCTATAGCCTCCTCACCGACGTAGAGGTGGGCGAGGCCAGGCATTTTGGCGCTCAGATATAATCCGTTTACATGCTCTTCGAAAATACGGATCTTGATCATCTGCTCATACATGGATAGCCACAGCGTATGCTCACTCGCTATTGCCTGGCTATCTACAGGGTGGGCGCCATCGACGGGATTACCTGCATTGTATCCAATTGGTTGCGACATTGCTCTTCTCCATGAAAGAGGTCATAATGAAAGAAAGTACACGATTTAATTGTCCAGGCCGGACATTTTTGCCAGCGCCTTGTATACGATAGCGAAGTCATACTGTGCCAATCCCAGGGCCCTGGCGGCAGTGAGAAGCTCGTTGCTGGCGGCAGTCGTTGGCATAGGCACATCGAGTTCCCTGCCCATCTCAAGCGCCAACAGCATATCCTTCTGCATCATATTCACGTTGAACCAGGCCTCGTCAGGCATGTCAAGTATGAATGGAACGCGGTACTTGAGAGAAGGCGATGCAATGACGCTGTTGAGCATCACTTCGATAGCCGTTTCACGGTGAATACCCCCCTTCTCAGCCAGCAGCAGACCCTCGCAGAAACCCATCATTTGCACCTGCAGGTTAAGATTGATGGCGATCTTCATCAAGACAGCCTGGCCATTTGTACCCACATGGTTTATTTTTGGACCGATATCCAGCAAGATAGGTTTGACCTGCTCGAAGATGGTTTTTTCACCGCCGACCATGAGGGATAGGTTGCCCTGCTCGAGGGTAATAACACTGCCTGATACGGGGGAGTCGAGCATGTGCGCGCCTTTTTCAGCAACTTGTGCGGCGAGTTTTTTTGAGGTTGCTGGACTGATAGTGCTCATGTCGATGTAAATTTTGCCTTTTTCAAGGCCAGCCAGAATGCCATTATGACCACCCGTTACTTCGTGCAGAGCGGCAGTATTTGTCACCATGGTGAAGACGACATCGACTGCTTCTGCGACCGCACGCGGTGTCTCGCCCCAGCGCATACCGGAGTCTATCAACCACTGAGCTCTCGACTTTGTGCGATTGTAACCGGTGACAGTGTGACCGGCATCAAGCAGTCGCTTCGTGACGCGACCGCCCATGGCTCCTAACCCGACAAATCCAAGATTGGCCATAACTACCTCCAACTTGACTGAATCGGACAATAAATAATAGCTAGCCTTTGTATTTAATAGAAGTTTTTACGTCTTCGCGAACTTGTTGCAAGTGAGCGCGCATAGCTGCTCGCGCGCTCTCAGGGTCGCGCCGGATAATACTTTCCAGGATGCGCCTGTGATGAAACTGCCCACGCTGCGGGCCACCTTCAACAGCAAAAACGTGTTTGCGTTGTTCACTTAAGGGGTTCACGATGGAGTCTATCAGGATGAGAATGAGGGAGTTCTGGGTCGCTTTCGCCAGGGCCTGGTGGAACTGGTTGTCTGCCGCGATATATGCGTCTGCGTCGTTGAGGCTTTCGTCCATCACTTTTATTGCCGCGCGCATGGCAGCAATCTCCTCGTCCTTTGCTCGCGCGGCTGCCAAGGCAGCAATCTCAGTTTCAAAAATCTCGCGGACTTCGACCAAATTATCTGATCCACCCACTTCACCTATCTGCAATTTCATCACCAGGCCGATCGAGTTCTGCATAGCTTCGGGTGCGCCATCGATAACGATAGTTCCTCGGCCGGGGCGCATTTCGACGAGGCCCTTTTGAGCCAGGATTTTCATAGCTTCACGTACGGCGGTGCGACTAGCTTGAAATTGCTCAGCCAGTTCACGTTCGGTTGGTAAGCGGTCTCCGCTGCGAAGCTCGCCACTCAGAATGCGTTTTTCGATTTGAACCGCTATCTGCTCAAAAACTTTGATTGATTGAACGGGTGTGTACAAGTTGTTCTCCCCAGCAAATAACTCTATCCTTGATAGATGACGCGTTGGACAAATCAAGAGATTGTTTAATGATCATACCAAATTATTTTCCTCGCGTCAAGCAATTTTTTGAAGTAATTTGCCAGACGGGTAAAATACATAATTGGTACAAAGTCAATGAATTCATTGAAACAGCCTCTTAAGCCAATTCGCTGCCAGCACTCAAAACGAAACGTCTTATTAAAATTCTGCTGAGGATATAGTACCGGGAGAGAAAAGTTGACTTTTTGATATGAGGAATGGTATGATGATCAAACAATTATTGATTTATTTACCATCTTAGACGCCTTGCTCGCTAATTTCGACAGATTGCGCTGAAATTGCTCTATGGAAGAAGTAGCCGCGACATGAATAAGCGTCTTCAAACGTTGGGATTGGAACGCCGCAGAGAAGACTACGGTCTTATCACCGGTCGCTCCCACTATGTAGATGACCTGAGATCACCGGCTGGGCGACCTCCGCCGCTGTATATGGTTGTGGTGCGCAGCCCTTATGCTCATGCTAAGATTACGGGCATCCGGCTTGACACGGCTCGGACACTGCCAGGCGTAATAGCAGTATTTGAAGGTGCGGAACTGGTGAGTGGCATGCCCACTTTTGATACAATTCCGATACCTGGATTGAGAAAACCAGAACGCCGGCCACTGGCTGTACAACGAGTGCGTTACGTGGGTGATCCAGTTGTGGTGGTTGTAGCTGAGAGTCTGGCAGCCGCTATGGATGCACGTGACCTGGTGGAAGTTGAATATGAGACGTTACTCGCGGTGGTTGACCCGGAGGCAGCTCTTGAGCCAGGATCACCGCTTCTTTATGATGAAATTAGCTCTAACATCGCTTTCTTACAGGAAACAGGTGGGGGCGACATTCAATCCGCTTTCGAGCAAGCTGATCGAATAGTTCGCCTGCGCGTCTTGAATCAGCGACTTGCGCCCAGTTCACTTGAGACCCGTGCTTGCATGTTCGATTTTGACCCTTCCAGTGGTATACTCTCGGCCTGGGTATCATCTCAAGCAGTTTTCCGCGCGCGCGACATGCTGGCTACATTCCTCCATCTTGATCGCAATCACATCAAGGTACACAATGCCGAGGTGGGCGGCGCCTTCGGAGCCAAAAACAACTTTTTAGGCGAAGAGATTGTCGCCGCGCTGCTGGCGGTCAGGTTTGGAAGACCCGTCAAATGGATTGAAAGTCGCAGCGAAAATTTACAGGCGCAGTCACAGGGACGTGGATTGATCAGCTACATCGAGGCTGCCATACAGAACAATGGAAAACTGCTTGGATTGAGAGTGCACTCTATAGCTGATCTTGGCGCCTTCCTCTCATTCGCAACAGCAATGGTACCCGGCCGTATACCGTCCATGCTGTGTGGGCCTTATCAAGTACAGGCTGTTGAGAGCCAGATGGTGGGTGTTTTCACCAATAAAGTCCCTACGGCGCCTTACAGAGGCGCGGGACGACCAGAAGCTGCATATATCCTGGAACGCACGATGGATCGCATAGCCTGCGAACTGGGTATAGACCCGGCAGAGGTGCGCCGCCGCAATTTTATCCCTTCACAAGCCTTTCCCCATACAACTGTGACTGGCCTTCGATACGATAGCGGTAATTATCAGGCAGCTCTCGACCGAGCTCTTGAATTAGTCGATTACAAAGGCTGGCGGGCTAAACAGCGAGAGTTTAGAGAGACGATCAACACCAGGTTGCTGGGGATTGGTCTTTCCACATTTATCGAATTTTCGGGCGATAACGTCGCTCCTATGAGCGGTGCGCCGCGTGAGGCCGCCACGGTGCGTATTCGCCGGGACGGGACGGCCCTTGTGCAAAGCGGCGTTTCCCACAACGGCCAGGGTCACTTCACCGCCTTTGCTCAGATCACGGCGACCGCATTGGATTTGCCTGCCGCGAAAGTGGAGGTTCGTATGAATGACAGTGCGCTACCCGGCTATAGCATTGGCACATACGGGAGTCGCATCACGCAGGTAGCCGGGTCCGCCGTACTGCTGGCCGCCCAGGCCGTACGTGTGAAAGCTTTACAACTCGCTGCGCAGGTACTGGAAGCAGCTCCCGCAGACCTGGTGATGGAGGATGGCCGCATAATGGTTCGAGGAGTTCCTACGCGAGCGGTTGAATTAGGCGAACTCGCTCGTATGGTCGAGGAGCAGCCAGACGTGATTGAGCGGGAACGCCCCAATCCCGCTAATGACGCTCCTATCGAAGGATTGGCAGCGTGGCGGGATTTTAGTCCGCCCGGCGCAACGTACTCATCTGGCGCTCATATTGCCGTAGTCGAGATTGATACCGAAACTGGCGAAGTGCAGGTGCTCAAATATGTAGCGGTGGATGACTGTGGACGAGTGCTTAATCACTACCTGGCCGAAGCCCAGATACATGGCGGACTGGCGCAGGGCATCAGCCAGGCTCTTTATGAGGAAGTTCGCTATGATCAGGATGGGCAACTACTCAGCGGCACTCTATTGGATTATTCCTTGCCGATTGCCGGGCAGGTACCAGATATAGTGACCGCTTTCATCGAGACTCCTTCACCTGATAACCCGCTGGGCGTGAAAGGAGTTGGCGAGGCGGGCTGTATTGGCGCTCCACCTGCGATTGTCAATGCTGTACTGGACGCGCTCTCACCGCTTGCAATCAAAGCTATAGATATGCCGCTCAGGCCAGAGAAAATATGGGCACTGGTGCAGGCCGCACGCAGCGGGACGCGATAAATCGGGTCCCTACGAAGGAGTGAACATAATGCAAATGCATGCAATGGTACTTGAAGAGTTCGGGGGTACTCTCAAAGCCGCGACCAGGACGGTGCCTGAGCCGGGTCCTGGTGAAGTGTTGGTGCGTGTTGTGGCCTGTGGCGCCGGTCTGACTCTTGAAAGTATACGCCTGGGACATCTTGGCGGAACAGTGCCAAGGGTAATGGGGCATGAGTTCTCAGGGACAGTGGCGGCGCTTGGGGCGGGAGTCGATGGTTGGCATGAGGAAGATCCTGTGACTGGTTCGTTCTACCTCTTCTGTGGAAACTGTGTGATGTGTGCGTCGGGCAGAGAGACGCTCTGTATCAACAATAAAGGCAATATTGGAGCGAAGATAGATGGCGCCTTTGCCGAGTATGTGGTAGTTCCTGCGCGTAACCTGGTGCTTATTCCCGCAGGTGTTGTGATACGCGAGGCTGGCGTTGTCGCTGATGCGGTGGCCACGCCATATCATATCGCGCGTGAGCGAGCTCGCATTGTTCCTGGCCAACGCGTCGCCGTGATCGGGGCCGGCGGAGGAGTAGGTATCCATATGCTCCAGGTGGCAAAGGCTTTTGGCGCATTTGTGATTGCCGTCGAGCGCGACCCGGCCAAATTGAGACGCCTGCAGGAATTCGATATCGATGCCCTGATTGACTCCTCATCAGAATCCTGGCAAGCGGAGCTTGTCAAGGATGCAGATGGCCAACTTGATGTCTGCATCGACTTCGTAGGTGCTCCGGAGACTACCAGCAATGGCATAGCAGCTCTTGGACGTGGTGGGACCTTTGTTGTTGTTGGAACTTTGCCAGGCCTGCGCTCGGACAAAAGCGCAGTAGTATCCGCTGCCCCCATGTATCTTGTAAACAAGGAGATCACCATTATGGGAACAAGGTATGCTACGCGTGCCGAAATAGCCCGCTCTTTAGAACTGGTACGCGACGGCATTGTTACGCCGATAATTGGTGCCTCTTTTCCTCTGGCGCAAACCGAAGATGCCCTGGAAGCTATCCGGCGTAACCAGGTCTTTGGGCGCGTGCTCATCGATTGCGCGGGTTGCATCGAGTGAAGCGTGTATTTTGTAAAGGCTGTAATTTCCAACGACGGCAGGTATTTCCTAACGTCCTTTGAAAGGAGAGTAATCGATGAGTCTTGTAAACAGGCCTATGCCCTATAG